>CANHQC010000236.1 GCA_947462695.1 Flavobacteriales bacterium
CAGCTGAAGTGGCAGCAGCTAAAACAATCGATCACCCAGATTACGCCTTGTTAGCATCCAGAATTGCCGTATCGAACTTACACAAGGAAACGAAAAAGACGTTTTCTGAAGTGATTGATGATATGTACCATTACATCGATCCGAAAACAGGACAAAATGCGTCGTTGATTGCGGAAGATGTATACCAAGTGATTAAAACAAACAGTGATATACTGGATTCAAGCATTATTTATGACCGTGATTTCCGTTACGACTATTTCGGATTTAAAACACTTACGCGTTCGTACTTAATGAAGTTAAACGGTGAAATCGTTGAACGTCCGCAGCAAATGCTGATGCGTGTTGCAGTTGGAATCCATAAAAGCAATGTGCAAGAAGCCATCAAGACATACAACTTGATGTCGGAAGGATGGTTCACTCACGCAACACCAACGTTATTTAACTCAGGAACTCCAAAACCACAAATGTCTTCTTGTTTCTTGTTAACCATGAAAGAAGATAGTATCGGTGGAATTTACGATACATTAAAGTCTTGCGCGCAAATTTCACAATCTGCCGGTGGAATTGGATTGGCTATTCACGACATCCGTGCAACTGGATCATACATCAAAGGAACGAACGGCACATCCAATGGAATCGTACCAATGCTACGTGTATTCAATGATACAGCGCGTTACGTTGATCAAGGTGGAGGTAAACGAAAAGGTTCGTTCGCCATCTACATTGAGCCATGGCATGCAGATGTCTTCGATTTCCTTGATTTGAAAAAGAACCATGGAAAAGAAGAACAACGTGCAAGAGATCTATTCTATGCGTTGTGGATTCCGGATTTGTTCATGAAGCGTGTAAAAGAAAATGGCGAGTGGACGTTAATGTGTCCACACGAATGTCCAGGATTGGCTGATACGCACAGTGCTGAATTCGAAGCGTTGTATACGAAATATGAGCAAGCAGGCAAAGGCCGTAAGACGATAAAAGCACAGGATTTATGGTTCAAGATTTTGGAATCTCAAATCGAAACCGGAACACCTTACATGCTCTATAAAGATGCAGCTAACGCGAAATCTAACCAGCAAAACTTGGGAACGATCAAATCATCGAACTTGTGCACAGAGATCATCGAGTACACCGCTCCAGATGAAGTAGCTGTTTGTAACCTCGCATCATTGGCGTTACCAAAATATGTAACTGAAGATGGTAAATTTGATCACAACAAGTTATTTGAAGTTACGTACCAAGCTACGGTTAACTTGAATAGAATCATTGATGGAAATTACTATCCAGTTGAAGAAGCACGCAATTCAAACATGCGCCACCGTCCAATCGGATTGGGTGTGCAAGGACTTGCTGATGCATTCATTTTGATGGGATTACCTTTCGAATCAGAAGAAGCACGTGCATTGAATCGCGAGGTTTTTGAAACAATTTACTACGCATCAATGACCGCATCTAAGGATTTAGCCATCGAAGAAGGACCTTATGAGACATTTAAAGGATCTCCTGTTTCGAAAGGTGTTTTCCAATTCGACATGTGGGGCGTTACGCCAACTAGCCGTTGGGAATGGGATGTGTTGAAAGAAGAAGTGAAGAAACATGGTGTGCGTAACTCCTTGTTACTTGCGCCAATGCCAACTGCTTCAACTGCACAAATTTTAGGAAATAACGAATGTTTCGAACCGTATACATCGAATATCTATACGCGTCGTGTACTATCTGGAGAATTCATCATCGTAAACAAACACCTATTGAAGGATTTGGTGAAAGAAGGATTATGGAATGCGGAAATGCGTCAGAAAATTATGGCGTCTAATGGTTCTATCCAAGGCATATCTGAGATTCCACAACGATTGAAAGACTTGTACAAAACAGCTTGGGAAATTTCTCAAAAAGCGATCATCGATCAAGCTGCCGACCGTGGCGCATACATTTGCCAAAGCCAGTCGTTGAACATCTTTATGGAAAATGCCAACTTTGGTAAGTTAACCTCCATGCACTTCTACGGTTGGGAGCGCGGACTAAAAACAGGTATGTATTACCTGCGCACTAAAGCGGCTACCGATGCAATCAAGTTCACAGTAGACAAAGCAATTGTTGAACAACCATCTGCGCAAACAATCGAAGAACAACAAGCAGCCATCGCATGCTCTCTCGACAACCCCGACGCGTGTGAGATGTGTTCTGGGTAGAAGCGGCGATAGCCGGTTATAGACGGAACTAAATCCGACGAAGTCAAATGTGTTCTGGGTAGAAGCGGCAATAGCCGGTTATAGACAGAACTAAATCCGACGAAGTCAAATGTGTTCTGGATAGAAGCGGCGATAGTTGAACTAGAAAAAAATACGCTTGCAGCTGTTAATAATTGTGCCGTTTTTATTGAAAGCACAAGTGATCAAAACCCCTGATAAATTCGGGGGTTTTTTTATTCGTTGAAAATTCAACGAAATTTTTGATTTCGTCAATAGGTTGATTTATATTGCCTGTGTAATTCAAAACCTCTACCTATGTACAACTCCTCCTGAAGTTTAGTTGATGGAATTTTTATTTCCAAAAAAAACACGCCCGATCAGCGAGATGATCACAACCTTTTATAACATGAATCAATTGAAAAATATCCTGCTTTTTCTGCTTTTTATAAGTTCAAATACTCACTTATTTGCACAACAAAACTTGCTGCCAAATCACAGTTTTGAAGATGCAGATAGTTGTAATGATTTCTTGAAATTTCATTTACTCGATTATTGGTACTCACCAACGGAAGGAACACCAGACCTTTTCAGTTCTTGTCTGGATGTAATTTACAGTTACAGTGTTCCCATAAATAGATACGGATATCAACCCGCACAAGATGGAAAAGCATATGTCGGAATCGTATGTTATTCTGATGGTTACGACTACCGTGAATTTATTGGTGCCCAACTAAAGGAAACGCTAGAAACGGATCAATTGTACAAAATTGACTATTACGTTAACTTGGTGAATTTCGCTCCATTTTACACAAACAATTTTGGAATCGGATTCGGAATAGACAGCTGCATTATTCCATACAATTACCAAATTCATCCAACCATTTCCATCTCTGACTCACGGTTGATTTCGGATACTGCGAGTTGGGGAAAACGCAGCCTCTTTTATAAAGCAAGAGGAGATGAAAAATTTGTGTTCTTCGGAAACTTCGAGCCGGATCGCGTAACGAGCGCTACACGCAATACGAATCCTTATGATGAGCAACTCATTCTAATTGATAACGTTTCTATTGTTACGTTCGATCTACAAGTAGAAAATGTATTCACTCCAAATGGGGATGACATCAACGATCGCGCATTCTTTTACCCGGACATTACCGATGTGCGCTGTGATGTCTTTAACAGGTGGGGGGAACGCGTAAAACAAGTCGATTTATCAAAAGGATGGGACGGAAAGGATGAACGTGGAAAAACACTTCCTGAGGGGACCTATTTTTACCAACTTATTGGAGAAGTACAGCAACTTATCATCGCATCAGGATTTATTCAATTGATTGAATAAAGAAAGAAATATGAACAACCTAATTTACCTTTTATTACTAACCCTACTTTACCAGCCAAACCAATTGCACGCCCAAGCAACCGGAAATAATACATACTTTAATAACTATTACCTCGGCTACAACGGTTCCAATGGTACAAATCCGTTGCTTTTTAAGACAAACGGAATGACCCACATGCAAATGAATGGGTTAGTTTCTGCCTATGGATTGAGTACCGCCGGATTTATCGGTATTGGCACATCGAATCCGGCTGCTCCTTTACACATTGAAGGGAAAGGGATACAAAACCAGCAAGGATGGTTACGGGGGTTAACGTTATCTAACCGGGCGGCAATCATGTGGGATGGAGGAACTGGAAAAGGCTTCTTTATGGCTCATCCATCCAGTAATCCAAATGGCAATTTTTACGCCGGTATTGCCGATAACTTGAATTCGAATTCTGCTGTAAATTATACCTTTTCAGTGCATGTAAATCAACCCATTGGATCAAACCCGGTCGGAAC
>CANHQC010000237.1 GCA_947462695.1 Flavobacteriales bacterium
AGAAAAAGGGACTAACCTGCTCAACTTTAATAGTTTTCAACATTTCGCCGTTGTTTACATTTTACTGTTTTTTGAAATTCAGTATAATTATTTCATAAAATTACACCCGAATCAGTAGGTTTCGGTTGACACACGTTGTGCGAACCAACTACTACAAAGGATAACCATGGAACGAGACCGGGCGCTTTACAAAGTGGACGATACGGCAGAAGATATTTTCCGACTTCAACGGTTGGTGAAAGGATCTTTGCTTACCGGCTCGGATCTTGAACTAGATGCCTTTTTCGGAGACCTCAAAAGCGCCATTATTATCGTTGATAATGATTTCAAGATTCTTTACCTCAACAATACCGCGCAAACATTAAACCTCAATGTTGATGCTGTTAAAGGCTCAATGGTCATTGATTTCGCCAAACAACTCCTTCAGAATGACGCGTTACTCACATTTTATGAAGCGTTACTAAATCGGAGAGGAATTGCCATAAATGATGGATTCAGCCTCGTTCGAATCGAAAAATGGGTATTGAATCCAATTGGAAATGACGGATTCGTAATTAAAATTTTATTAGACGAACTTTATACGGTATCCGCTGCCAACCTTTTCCGTTACTTCCCGGGCATGCCAATTGGTTATTTTGGCTTCGATTTATTAGGCGCCAGAGGCATCTCGATACGGTTTGTGAGTGACAATTTCTCCAGTTTATTTCCTGGTATGGAAATGAACGCCACCATGAATGATCCACTTTATTTTGCGCAATTCATGCACCCTGAGGATCACGGAGAGTTCTTAGCTCGTCTGCGCTCCCTCAAAAAAGGAAAAAATACCTTCTCTTTCGAATTCAGAATGATTGAACATGCCGATGATGAAGGACGCTGGTTTAGAATGATATCAAGCCGCTTTTCTGAAAAAACAGAGAAAAATTTCTGGTTAGCCTATATCGAAGATATTGATCCGGAAAAACAAGCGACAAGAGAAAAAGAAATTCTTGTGCATGAAACACTTGATGATGAACGCCACCGCATGTCGATGGAACTTCACGACGGACTTGGACAAAATCTGGTCGCATTGAACTTGTATTTATCGTCTCTCTCTCCTGATGTAAATGGTGACCTTGTTCAATCGTGCCGTCAACTTACTACAGACAGCATCCGATTGATGAAATCGATGTGCTACAACCTTGCGCCACCAGACTTAGACAAGGGATTGATGTATGCCTTAGACGTTTTCTTCGGAAAATCGAATGAACACTCAAGTAGCATCAACTACCGATTCGAAGGAAAGGAAATACCAATGAAACAATTATCAACTGATCGCGCCTACCATATATTTAGAATTGTTCAAGAATTCGTTACAAATGCCCAAAAATATGCAGAATGTTCAGAGGTAGTCTGTGAAGTCGGTTTACGAAACAACCAACCCGTTATCATCATTCACGACAATGGTAAAGGATTCGACAGGGACAAGATTAATGGCGGATTTGGGCTTAAGAACATGGAAAAAAGAGCGCTTCTTGCAGGAGCAAAAATGGAACTCTCGAGTTCAATAGGTGAAGGAACGCTTCTTGTTCTCGAATTCTAACTTAAACGTATCCTTTATCGGCAGCCCAACCTGTTAACTGAGCCGCATTAGCAAAGCCCAATTTCTTCAAAATATTATGTCGATGGGTTTCAACTGTTCGGGGCGATAAAAACAACTTATCTGCTATCTCTTTAGAAGTCATACCTGTTGAAATGAGCTTAACGACTTCTATTTCTTTCAACGTTAATTCCTTTTTATTTTCTTCATTTTCGACATGCAAAAGTGACGCAAAATAACGGTCCTTGATCTCACTTGCAATATAGGTTTCCCCATTGAAAACAGCATGCACAGCTGCGACTAACTCGTCACGCGTAATGTTCTTTGTGAGGTAACCTTTTCCTCCGACAGACAGAAAACGTTTAACGTAATTAATCTCATCGTGTAGCGTCAAACCGATAATTCGTGATTTCGGTACGCTATTGTATATGCGCTCCGCTGCTTCAAACCCGTTGCTTCCTTTTAAATTGATATCCATCAAGACAACATCAGGTCGTAAATTACTCGCGAACGTGAATGCATCTTCTGCATTATCTGCTTTTCCGACAACTTCAATTCCAGGCGCTGCGTTGAGCATTGCTACCCATGCTTCACGAATAAGGGCATGATCATCGACGACAAGAACTTTAATTTCGTCTGCCATAGTTTTAATGGTTTGAGGTTGAAATATGTAGTAGTGATAAATCTACTCTTCGAATATACAATTATTTTTAACGCATTTCGAAAGCCTTGTAATAAACTTTTCAGGCCTACAGACACGCTTAATTCAATGAATCGACTTCTTAAAAGGTAAAAACATGCACTTTTTTTAAACTTCTTTTTGAAAAAATCCGTACCTTCAACATCCAAATAAATTGCATGAAACCACCATCTTACAAGTATTTCTTGTTTCAGGCAATGTGTTTGGAATAAGGCTAACAACTTAAATATACTGCATCCAACACGTATGATGGCAAAAGACATACGCTTAACATTAGTGGAAGACGATCCGTTGTTTTCTCAAATGATACATTTTCAATTGTCATCACTTAGTACCGATTTTCAACAAATCCAAAGAGCAGCGACAATAAAGGAATTTGAAGAGTCATTGTCTTATTTCCATCCTGATGTCGTACTACTCGATTTGAACCTGCCAGATTCTTCCGGACTTGAAACGTACATGACGGTCAAACACAAATGTCCAAACAGTGCAATTGTCATTTTATCAGGCTCTGACGATGAGGAACTATCTGCAAAAATTGTTCAAAATGGTGCTCAGGATTACATTCTTAAAAGTGATGTAAACGGAAGGTTATTGAACAAATCCGTTCAATATAGCCTTGAACGTATGCGGCAGAATGTGATTCTTGCAGAATCTGAAAAGAAATTTCGTGAAGTCTTTGAGAACTCACCCATCCCCATGCTCACTGCAAAAGGCGAACATTTTGTCATTCAAATGGCAAATCGCGCATTTAGTGACTTGTACGGTGGTCGCATTGGGGAATTCAATGGAAAATCACTTCATGGGTTTAATGCCAAGCCCGAAGACCAGACCAGTTTTGATTTGAGCGCCACCAGAATATTAAAAAAACTACACCATAAATCACTTTCTGGCGATGCGTTACACATCGAGTTGATTGCCAATAAACTCATGACAGAAAGTGATTTGTACATCTGTCTAATTATTGACAAGACAGAAGAATTGCGCTTTCAGGAAGAGAAATACAAACTCATCAACAGCGCACAGGAAAATGAAAAACATAAAATTGCGCGGGAAATTCATGACGGTCTGGCTCAGAACCTCGTGTTAATGAACTTACTTTTTGAATCGTTCGATTTCACACCTGAACAGCAAGAACAACAAGATAATTTTGCTAAACTGATTAAAAGTACAATCGAAGAAGCAAAAGGCATATCCTACTCCTTATTGCCACCTGAATTGGAAAGTGGATTTTTAAGTGGACTGCAAAACATGATTAACCGAATCAACTACTTGAAATCGCAAGAATTTGTTTTTCAAATTGATGAGCACATAAACGAAGATGATTTCAACGATGTTGATCGATTTAATTTATTTAGAATCGTTCAAGAATTCATAAACAATAGCATCAAACATGCAAAATCTAAAACCATCAACCTAGATATTAAGCGCGACGAAACCGGAATAGTCTATATTCGTATTCATGACAATGGCGTAGGATTCGACCAAACGAAATCCACAGCAACTCTTGGAATTCAGAACATGTTGAACCGAATGAAATTAGCCAGTTTAAATGGATTTATCGAGAGTTCTCCAGGAAATGGGACAACACTTAAGATTTACATTGAAAGGGCACAAGAAGCATAACGATACACGACATTGAAAACACCATTGCCCGCCCCACAAATTATCCTTTCGTTACTTGATCAACAAGACAATTATGACTTTCTAATTACCGTGGCAGGTGATGTTGTTCACTGCACTAAAAAATTCA
>CANHQC010000238.1 GCA_947462695.1 Flavobacteriales bacterium
CTTTTACGCCGCGATCAGTTCAATAGAACGTCTGTTTCATTAAATATTTCTCCTTCTTTCTTTGATAAGCATTTGGGAATAGAATTGAATCAGCGCTACGTGCAGACTTCCTCATTCTTTGCAAATCGTGGGGCACTTGGTGCAGCGTTTTTCGATCCAACACAATCGGTTTACAATGAGACGGGAGAATATGGTGGGTACAATGAGTGGTTGATTAGTAACGGGTTGCCTAATACACTTGCACCTAAAAATCCGCTCGGCTTGATCAACCAACGCGATGACAGAAGTAATGTCAACAGATACATAGCCAATTTGAAATTAACCTATAAGCTACATTTCCTTCCGCAAGTTAAGGCTGTTGTCAATGTGGGAACCGATCAATCTGAAGGAAAAGGATTTTGGAGAAATTCAGCACAATCGGCTGCTGGTTTCTACAGCGAAGGAGGTTACGCAGAATACCGCCAAACAAAAGGGAACAAGTTGATTGAAGCCTATGCGAATTACAACAACGGTGACAAAGAGAGTGCTCATTTAATTGACTTTACATTGGGTTATTCTTACCAAGATTGGTATACCTCTAGTCCGAACAACGCAGTGTACAACGCAGCAGAGGATTCCATCATTCAAATCGCCTCAACTTACCCATTCTATACAAAAAATGCCCTATTGTCTTTCTACGGTCGTGCGATTTACACGTTCAAAAACAAGTACGTCGTAAACGGAACGCTACGTCGCGATGGTTCATCTCGTTTCTCTCCTGAAACTCGATGGGGTATGTTCCCTTCTGTGTCTGCTGCATGGATTCTTTCTGAAGAGAAATTCATGCAAGGCCTTAAGGCACTTAACATGTTAAAAATTAGAGCTGGTTATGGTGTGACCGGTCAGCAAGATGGAATCGGTGATTATGCCTACATTCCGAATTATTTTGTTGGAGATAGTACGGCTCAGTATGCTTTTGGTGGTCAGTACTACACTGTTTTCCGTCCGGATGGATTTGATGCCAGCTTGAAATGGGAAACAACAACGAGTTACAATATCGGGTTAGATTTGGGCATGTTCAAAGACAGATTTACCGCGACTGTTGATGTATACCGCAAAGAAACGTCTGATTTATTGGCGGTAGTTCCTGTGCCAGCCGGAACGAACTTTACGAATCAAATCCTTACAAATGTGGGGAGTATGCTGAACGAGGGTATTGAAATCAGCGGAACATTTGGTGTTATTGCGAAGAAAGATATGCGCTTAGATGTGAATGCCAACGCAACGTACAACAGAAATACGGTACTTAAACTTGCACAAATTGAAAGCGAGTCCAATACTGGAATCTTTGTTGGTGGAATTGCAGGAGGTATTGGAAACACGGTTCAATTGCACCAAGTGGGTTACCCAACTTTCTCTTATTTAGTTTACGAACAACAGTATGATGCAAACAACAATCCAATTGAATCAGGTGCGTTGATCGATCCGTCTAATCCTTCACTTGGAACGTATTCAGATACGGATGCATTTGTAGACCGAAACAACGACGGAATCATCAATGTGGATGACCGATATATTTTTGAGAAAGCGATGCCAGATTGGTTCTTGGGATTGTCTGCGAATTTTACCTACAAGAAATGGTTCTTTGGACTATCCATGCGAAGTGAATTGGGTGGATACATCTACAATAACCTTCACTCAAACAGTGGAACGTTCCAAGCGGTAAACGGTACGCAAGGATTCTTAAACAATGTTTCTTCACTTTACTATAATGAAGAATTCCAAAACACAACTGATCGTCAGTTGTTAAGTGATCATTACGTTGAACGTGCAGATTTCATGCGTCTTGATTACATTAACCTTGGGTACAAGTTTGGAAAACTTAAGTTTACAAAAGAAAAAGTTGGTTTGAACGCTTCCTTTACAGTATCGAATGTACTTGTACTAACGAAGTATTCAGGACAAGATCCAGAAGTAAATGGTGGAATCGATAACAACTTTTATCCACGTCCACGCGTCTTCTCATTAAACCTTACGTTTGACTTTTAATTAGCAGCGATATGAAAAATGTAATTAATTATTTGGCTTTAGGTGCGCTGATAGTGGCATCAATAAGCGTGACTTCATGTAAGAAACAACTCAACCAACAACCGAGGTATGGGTTAAATGCGGAAGCTGTTTACGGTGACCCCGCAAATTATATACAGGTGTTGGCTAAGCTATACTCCGGATTGTCAATGACTGGACTTCAAGGTCCAGCCGGAAAACCGGATATTGCAGGAATGGACGAAGGATTTTCCGCTTACGTTCGCGTACTATTCAATCTACAAGAACTACCAACGGATGAGGTGATTTGTGGATGGAACGATCCAGGAATTCCAGATTTGAACAAGATGTCGTGGTCGGCAGAAAATTCATTTGTGAAAGGGATGTATTTCCGAATCTATTACCAGATCATGTTGTGTAATGAGTTCATTCGTGAGTCAAGCGATGCTAAAATGGACGAAAGAGGGTTCTCCGCTGCGGACAAAGAGCGCATCACAACGTACCGCAATGAAGCACGTTTCTTGCGTGCATTGAGTTATTACCATGCACTTGATCTATTTGGTAACGTGCCATTTGTTACTGAGGAAGATAAAGTGGGTGCATTTCAACCGCCTCGAATTACGCGTTCAGAGTTGTTCGATTACATCGAAACAGAATTGTTAGCGATCGAAGGTGAGTTAGACTCTCCTACAAGTTTGCAATACGGTCGTGCGTCTTCCGCTGCAGCTCAGTTCTTGTTAGCCAAACTTTACTTGAACGCTGAAGTATACAAAGGAACAGCTCGTTATGCCGATTGCGCCACGTACTGTGAGAAAGTCATTAGTTCTGGTGCATTCCAGTTAGATGACAATTACGCTTCTTTGTTTATGGCAGATAACCACACCTCGCCGGAGATTATCTTCCCTGTTGTGTATGACGGACTTTATGCGCAAACATGGGGTGGAACAACGTTCATGGTCAATGCGTCAATCGGCGGATCGATGATTCCGGCAGATTATGGCGTTAACGGTAAGTGGGCTGGATTGCGTGCGAAAGGAAATTTAGTGGATAAATTCGCGGATTCGACATTAGATGCACGTTACCAGTTCTATCGAAACGGACAGACGAAAGAGATCACAAGTATGTCTTCATTTACGCAGGGTTATGCATTGCCGAAATACAAGAACAAAACCGAAGGTGGTATTGGAGGATCAAACAACGGTACAACAGCTTTTGTTGATATTGATTTCCCTATGTTCCGTTTGGCTGATGCGTACTTAATGTATGCGGAATGTGCGGCTCGTGGTGCTGCAAACGTTGGGACAGGATTGTTCTATGTCAATCAATTAAGAGAGCGTGCATATGGCAATACGAGCTTCAATTTGTCCAGTATTGATGCGCTTACTGTACTCGATGAGCGTGCACGTGAGTTGCATTGGGAATGTACCAGAAGAACAGATTTGATTCGCTACAACTTATTTACAAGTGGTGATTATGTATGGCCGTTTAAAGGCGGTATAGCTGGTGGAACAGGAGTAGCAAGTCACTTGAAACTTTACCCATTACCAACATCAGACATTGTATTGAATCCGAATTTGATTCAAAACCCAGGATATTAATAGGGGTTAACAGCATACAAAAACGGGCTACTTTTTTGAAGTAGCCCGTTTTTTTGTAATCAGTTTTTTATTTTTTGACCATCCAAGATCCACCCACACAAATGACATTGGGCAGTTCCAAATAGGATGGATAAGTGTCTTCAGTTATACCGCCAGTTGGACAGAATTGAACCTTCGGAAAAACCTGACTGTAGGTAGATAACGCTCCTCGTCCACCAAACTGCTCAGCAGGAAAAAATTTGAGTACGCGACAACAATCCTCATAACAGGTAATTATTTCGCTTGGCGTACAAGCTCCCGGTAAAAAGGCGATACCTGATTCGCGCAAGTGCTTACCTAAAGACGGAGTGTAACCCGGTGAGACCATAAAGTCTGCACCAATTTCTTTTA
>CANHQC010000239.1 GCA_947462695.1 Flavobacteriales bacterium
CACGCAGGGATTGAATAGACAGATTCGCCGCATGTGTGAATACTTAGATTACCGCGTGACGAAATTAAAACGTGTTCGAATAATGAACATTACCCTTGATGTTCCGATAGGTAAATGGCGTTATTTAAGCCCGGACGAAATCCTTGTGATCAATTCAATGGTCGCTGATAGTGCAAAGGCGATCGATTGATTTTGTACTAAGCCTTTTGGGATAAAGTTAAACCCCACCTCATTTTATTGTCCCTTAATCCTTAAAATAAGGGTACTTTTGTAACATCGGGAAATCGATTTACCAATCTGAGAAAAATGGTGTGTGAAGAAAAAATGGAGGTGATTAAATCGATCGAACCTTTTGTAGAGAAGTTCATAAGTGAAAGGATGAAAGATCCCGAGGAATGTTGGCAACCGGCTGATTTTTTACCTGATTTTGCTGATCCTGATTTTGCCGATAAGATTCAATTCCTTCAAGCAAGCATAGCGAATGTACCAGATTCGGTTTTGGTATCTCTGGTCGGAAACATGATCACCGAAGAAGCACTCCCGAGCTACCAGACCTTTTTCAATCTTCTAAAAGGTGTAAATGAGGAACGGAATGTGGCGAGTAAAGGGGCATGGGCGAGGTGGTCGAGACTATGGACAGCGGAAGAAAACAGGCACGGAGATCTCCTGAATAAATACTTGTATTTGAGTGGAAGAGTGGACATGAACAGTGTGGAAAAATCAATACAACACTTGATTCACAATGGGGTTGAACTTCAAACGGATGCTGATCCATACCATGGCTTGATCTATACCTCCTTTCAAGAAAGAGCTACAAAAATCACCCATGTCAATACTGGTAAACTGGCCTATAAATCTGGAGATAATTTTCTGGCAAAAATTTGCAATGTAATAGCTGGTGAAGAGGCCTTGCATGAGAAGGCGTATAAATATTTCATGGGTAAAATATTCGAGTCGGACCCCAATGGCGGATTAACTGCTTTTGTGACGATGATGAAAAAGAAAATCATTATGCCTGCGAACCTAATGGACGTTGGAACGGAGAATAAAAACTACCTCAACTATACCAACATCACTCAAAAAATCGGTGTGTACACAAGTCACGATTACGCGAGTATCATTGATCACCTTGTTAAATTCTGGGGAATTGATAAGTTGATCGGCTTAACTGGTGAAGGCAATAAAGCACAAGACTATTTATCGACACTTTCAGACCGTTACACTAAACTTGCAGAGAGAATGCAAGCACCAACCGAAGCTGAACTGATTTGGTTGAAATGATCTGTACCCAATCGGTATTCATTACACCATTGATGATTTCCAGTTTTACGACACTAAAAATGAAAAAGAGGAACTGTTTATATCAGTCCCCCCTTTCCTATTCCGAGTATATTACAATCCTTTAATCAGGTTATCGTAAATATCATTGAATGAGAGTCCATCAGCAGTTCTTCGCTTGGATAATTGTTTCAGTTCCACTAAAGCCCACAGAACAAACTCCATTAAAAAGTACATGTCTTCAGGCGCAATTCGAGGTTGGTACTTTACAATAAGTTCCTTCAAAGGCTCTATGGCGTTTAATGCTGCTGAATACGATTCTTCTGTTGCCTCATCGGACAATTCAAAGCTATTGGCCTCAAAGAACCAACTCAGCACAGCATCATAAGGCGTCTCCTGATCTTGTTTTTTGAGTTTTTCAATTTTTGGGAAATAGGTCAAGAAAAGTGTTTTCGTTGCCTCACTAATCAAGTGATTGGCAACAAATGAAGTTCCCTCCTGCTCTCCTTCGTAAACAAGTTCTACTTTGCCCGTAATCGACGGGATCATTCCAATCAAATCGCTGAAACGAACCGTAGTTTCGTGCTCGTTATTTAAAATAGCTCGCCGCTCTGCTGTACTAATCAAGTTTTCATACGCAGTAATGCTCATTCGCGCGCTGACACCACTTTTGGAATCAATGTATTCACTTGCTCGCGCTTCAAATGCAACTTGTTCAAGAATGTCTTTTGCCAATTCAGGAACGTGCACGTTGCAGAAACGATTTTCCAATCTCTCAGCTTCTTGATGCGTAATCTTTTTTGCTGTTTTAATATCGGCAGAATAGTGCGTTAATATTTGAGACCCAATACGGTCTTTTAGAGGCGTAACAATGCTTCCTCTGTTGGTATAGTCTTCTGGATTTGCAGTAAATACAAACTGAAGATCAAGGGGAAGACGCAATTTAAATCCACGAATTTGAATATCCCCTTCCTCCAATATATTGAATAACGCTACTTGAATGCGGGCTTGAAGATCAGGCAATTCATTGATAACGAAAATGCACCGATTGGCGCGCGGAATCATACCAAAATGCAGCACTCGTTCATCTGAATAGTTCAATTTTAAATTGGCTGCTTTTATCGGATCAATATCGCCTATCAAGTCGGCAATTGTAACATCTGGAGTGGCGAGTTTTTCAAAGAATCGCTCTGATCTGTGCATCCAGGTGATTGGTGTTTCATCTCCCTTTTCAGCAATAATATCCCGCGCAAAGCGACTAATTGGATTGAATGGATCATCGTTCATTTCACTACCCGTAACAACGGGAATATACTCATCCAATAAATTCACCATCAATCGCGCAATGCGGGTTTTACCCTGTCCGCGCAATCCAAGTAAATTGATGTTGTGTTTGGAGAGAATGGCACGTTCCAATTGAGGAATTACCGTTTGTTCATACCCGTGCATGTGAGGGAAGGTGGTTTCGCCCGACTTCAACGCTGAAATTAAATTGTCGCGAAGTTCATTTTTAATGCTTTTCGAAGTATATCCAGCTGCTTTCAAGGCACCGAACGTATTGATTGTTGTATCCATAGAATTAGTTAATTCGTTTTTTTCTGTTCGTTTCGTAATCGTGAAAGATCATTTCACCTAGTCCTTTCAATCCTGTGTAAAATGCCTTTCCTTTATTTGACTTAGTAAATTCCTCTACAAACGACTGCAAATAAGGATCTTGTGCAATCATAAAAGTCGTTATAGGAATGTGCATTTTTCTGGCTTGTGCGGCCATATTGTAGCACTTTTCAACGATTGTTTGATCCAAACCATTGCTGTTTTTATAGTATTGCCCATCTGGCAGACGAAGGCAACTCGGTTTGCCATCAGTGATCATGAAAATTTGCTTGTTGGTGTTTCGCTTTCTGCGCAAGATGTCCATCGCCAACTCCAAACCTGCAACGGTATTGGTGTGATACGGTCCGACATTGAGGTAAGGAAGGTCCTTTATTTTGATGGGCCATGCATCGTTTCCAAATACAATTACATCCAATGTGTCTTTTGGATAGGAGGTTGTAATCAACTCGGCAAGGGCCATCGCGACTTTCTTCGCCGGGGTAATTCTGTCCTCACCATACAAGATCATACTGTGACTAATATCAATCATGAGTACAGTGCTCATTTGCGACTTGTGGTGCGTATCTTCAACAACGAGATCTTGCTCAGTTAACCGGAATTCACCGATGCCATTATTTACCTGCGCATTTTTTAAACTCTCGGTAATTGATATGTTTTCAATCGTATCGCCAAATTGAAAATCACGAAATTCGCCCGTTAACTCATCGCCTTTTCCACTTTTTTTCGATGTGTGGTTACCAATACCACTTTTGCGAATGTTGCCAAAAATTTGATCCATCGCATTCTTCCGTAATACGCGTTCCGTCTTTGCAGTAATGGACAGTTGACCATTCCCGTCTGGTTGAATTTCTTCACGCAAGTAACCTTTCTTTTTGAGGTCTTCGATGAAGTCATCCATCGTATATTCTGGCGTTGTTAGCGAATATTCTTTATCCAGCACGTTTAGCCAATCAAGAGCTTCATCCACATCACCTGACGTATGCGTAATAAGCTCACTGAAAATATCAAACAACTTGTCAAAAGGTGATTGTTCAGGCGCTTCAAATGGCGTAAATATATAACCTGATCTCAGCATGAATACGTGTTTCTAATAAAACATAATGGGACAAA
>CANHQC010000240.1 GCA_947462695.1 Flavobacteriales bacterium
GCCCACTTGGCAGCCTACTGGAATTCCTTGCTGTAATTTTTCGTCCAACAGGCGTTGAGCCTCATCGCGGGAACTGAATTTTTTGCGCTCCAACTGAACTCCTAATGCTTTACATGTCCGGCTGAAAATAGCTCCAGGCATAGTTCTGAAAGAAATGGCTGGACCATTGTTTACTTTCAGGAACGGGATGTGAATGTAAAACAATCCAGAGCCTATCCCAAAAGCCAATGGTTCAGAGATAAAGTCAAGACCGTGGTACTTGAGCAAACTTACTGTTACTCCATTTTCGCAATGAGCCGTTTGGTTGTGTTGAAATGTGTTCACTATCCCTTGAAATTGCGTAATTCTTCAACTGTTACATCGAATGCATCGGCGTATTTTTGTAATTGACTACTTGATAATTGTTGAAAACGGCCGGGTTTCATGTGGCGCTTTATTTGCCATTTCCAGAATCCGGTATATCCCGAAAGTACGGTTAAATCCATTAACCTCAATTCGAGAAAATACACAATTGGACTCGATAGACCTTCTTTTACTTGTCTTTTGGCCTCGTCTACCCGCTCTTCAATGTGTTCCCACGCTTTATCGAGTGCTATTTTTTTCGTCTCCCAGCCTTGACTTAAATCTGTTTCGTATTTCCCTTCGTCATTTTTGACATAACACACCTCACGCGTGAAATTTTCCAACGCACTTTTATCCTGAGGTACCTGGGATTTTTTCATCTTAACAGACAGTAAGCAAACTAAAAACGTAAGAAAAACGCGAGCTTTCTGGAACTGCAAGAAGGATTTTATCGCCTGCCTTCAATCGACCGCTTGTATAGAGTTCATCTAACATAAGGTAGATTGAACCGGCGCCCACATTACCTTTCGTGGAAAGATTTGTAAACCAACGTTCTTTTGGAATTTCGATTTGGTATTCTACCAAGGCATCGTAAATTTTATCTTCAAAGAAATGGCTGGACATGTGAGGCAGAAAATAAGTCACCTCATCAGCCTTTAAGTTTTTTTCATCAAATACCAGCTTGAGCTTTTTAAACCCGAGCTTAACGATATTTTCACCCAACAGTTTTACATCTTGTTTGATGCTCAAAATGGAATGGTCGATCAATTCTTTCGGCGCATAATCCATGTAACTTTTCAAGGTGCCGTCAGGTAATTTATCGGACGCCATGTACATGCATGCTTCCGCTTCATTGGCAAATGAAAATCCTTCAATCCATTCCACGCGCATCGACAATCCGTCTTCCCGTTTTTTGTTCTCTAGAAGAAACGTAGCTGCTCCGTCTGAAAGCATCCAGCGTAAAAAGTCCTTTTCAAAAGCGAGGTAAGGATTGGCTTCCAACTCCCCCATTTTCTGAACTTCTAACTCAAATTGATCGGAGCGAAGCAAACGTGAAAGTCGCTCAGAACCTGACGTAACGGCTTTTTTTGCCTGACCTAACCGAACAGACATGTAGGCATATTTGAACGCATGCATTCCCGAACAACACACTCCGGAAGGAGATACCACCTCGATGTTGTTTGATTCCGGAAGCCAACCATGAACCATTACGGCATGAGAAGGCATCATTTGATCCGGACTTGATGTCCCACAGCTGAGTAAATCAACTGCCTTTAATTCACTCGGATCAGCAGAAAAAAGGTTGCGTATAGCCAAGGCCACCATTTCAGCATTGGTATGCGTTGGCGTACCGTCTTTCTGAATGGCGTAGTGCCTGCTTTTAATTCCATTATTGCGCAAAACAATTCGCCGCGATTTGGACGCTTGCTCGTTAATTACACCAAGGTATTCCTCCATTTCATCGTTTGAAACAGGGTCATTTGGGTAAAAAGAAGCGGTGCGCGTGATGTAAACTTCGGACAAATTCATTCTGATTGTAATTGAATACTGCAAAAATAGGCTTTTTTCCGGTTAATTGACCGTTGTGTAAAGGGACGAAAGAAGATGGAATAGACGGTTAACAAAATGGGAGCCACCATGTACAACGCAACAACTAAATACACACGAAAGACTTTCAGCCATAGCGCACGGTTGCCACTTGATTCTTTGCGTTTAATAAGGGTCGCCCATAGCCTAAACAACTTCTTTGCTCGTTGTTCAATGAACAGGATAGTAGTCGGAATGTTGATCCACCCATCAGCAACCAATTGTTCTTGAACGTTATTCAGTTTGCCGTTGTGGATGGAATTTAACACGAGCTCGCCGCATTTGGAAGCACTTTTTATATCTGCATCACTCACGCCTGGCAACGGGAAAACTCCCCATTTTCGTTCTTTTTTCCCTGTCATCATCCAATGGACAATACTTACCGCACTTAGTAAATTTGGGTGCTTATCGACAAGAGGGATGTTCGCCACCAACTTCCCGCCGGATTGCTGGATGAAGCGTTTGACGCTTTCTTGCGCATTCAACCACATGTTTCGCGCACCAATTACCGTAATTATTTGTGTTCCAAAAACACGCTTGCGGAATTCTTCTTGAGCAAAAAGGGAAGTCAATGGTAACGAAGGAGACAAAAACCACGGTTGGTAACCGATGATAACAAGGTCGTACTTCTCGTGTTTGAACTGAAGGGGTGAAATCGCCATTGGTTGTTCCAATACGGTTTCGGGCATGGCTTGGTAAAACGATTCACTTGTCCAAGGAAAAGGAAAAGGATTGGTTGGTTTAACCTCAACCCAATCGATTTCCGCTGTGTCTAGAAATGGACGAGAAAACTGATCGAGTATGCTCTTTAATTGACCGCTCTGCGTGAAATACGTGATGAGAACCTTCATGACCGTTACAGGGAAAGATTGGGTGATTGCTTGGCGTAACTCACCACCGCGTTGCGCACATCACTTGCGAGGGATTGATAACCAGAAGACACCAATTTTGCATCCTCTTTAATATTGGTATTGTATTTCAAAACCTTTGGCGCATTCTCTTGGATCATCAAGCGTAAAAAGCGGTACTCTGAATTTTTCGGACTAGCAGTTATCGACTTCTCTAACAATGCACGACCTTCTTTAAACATGGCTAATTTTTCTTTGGCTGTTTTCAATTGTTCTGCTCGCTTCATCTTGAGCGTTCCCAAATATGCCTGTTGATCGGAAGAAGAAGAAAGGTCTTCTAGTTTTGAAATCATTTTAGTCAGACTACTCGCGTCTTTTCCTGAAATAGCTTTAAACACCTCCGCTTTTGAAAAGGATGATGCGGCAATTAAGAGGCAATACAACAGGTGCGTCATATGGTTTGAATTAACTTACTTTTCCTGCAAATTTAACTATTTCAAGCAAGAACATTATGATTGGATTAAGCCACACCAAACCCAGTCAATTTAGTGTTTCTTTCCTTACATTTGTTCCAATGGCTTCTGAACAAACAATTGAACGAATAAATGGTTGCGTGATCATGCCAACGTATAACAATGACCGTACGTTGGAACGCGTCTTATTGGGGATCCTGGAGCATGTGCCTGCATCACGTGTTATTGTGGTTAATGACGGTTCAACAGACCGAACAGCGGCTATTCTTGAAAACTACTCCGATTCAATTACCATTTTGGCTAATGAACCAAACGCGGGAAAGGGAATGGCTTTGCGAAAAGGCTTGCGAAATGCCATTGAAAAGGGCTTTGACCATGCGATTACAATTGATTCAGACGGACAGCATTACCCGGAGGATTTACCCAAAATGATTGCTGCTTGCGTTGCTTCTCCAAACACTGTGTTGATGGGATCGCGCAACATGGAACAAGAAGGTGTACCTCAAAAAAGTTCGTTCGGAAACAAGTTTTCCAACTTTTGGTTTAAGGTAGAAACATGGATTTCGTTACCGGATACACAAACAGGATTTCGGGTGTATCCATTGAAGCCCTTAACCAATATGAGGCTGTTTTCTCGCAAATTTGAATTGGAAATTGAGGTAATCGTTCGATTAGCTTGGAAAAACGTACCGTTTCAACCTGTTCCGATTCGGGTGAA
>CANHQC010000241.1 GCA_947462695.1 Flavobacteriales bacterium
ACCCATGAGAAAAAAGCCAACCAATAACCATATTTTTTGATTTTCGCTTCTAATTCACTTAAGCGTTTCTCTGACATGCCCAATCGAGAAAGCCACTTCAACTGACCCAAACTTCCAATCCAATAATTCGTTAAACCACCAAGACTATTTCCAATTGTTGCCACTATTAAGCAGGTCCAAGGATCAAAATCTTGTGCAAGAAGAATGAGCAATACGCCTTCTGAATTCATAGGAAGTATTGTACTAGACAAAAATCCAACAAGAAACAAACCAAGATATCCTAACGCACTGAAATCCATTATCACCATTTACTACAAAAGAAAAGGCTGCTAAAAAAGCAGCCTTCCCAAAGATTATGTCATGAATTACAAACCAAAAGCGGATTTCACTTTATCCACGTAATCCAATTTTTCCCATGTAAACAATTCAACCTCCATGGACTTGATTGATTTATCAGGAGCTTCAAATGTTTTAGTCACCACTTCATTCTTACGACCCATGTGACCATAAGCCGCAGTTTCAGAATAAATTGGGTTACGCAATTTCAATCGTTGCTCGATGAAATATGGACGCATATCAAAGATCGCTTGAATTTTCTTAGCAATATCTCCATCGGTCATATTCACTTTAGAAGTTCCGTATGTATTTACGAAAATTCCACACGGTTCAGCTACACCAATTGCATAAGAAACCTGAACTAACACTTCATCACAAAGACCAGCAGCAACCATATTCACCGCAATGTGACGAGTCGCATACGCTGCAGAACGATCTACTTTAGAAGGATCTTTCCCAGAGAAAGCTCCACCGCCATGTGCGCCTTTACCGCCATACGTATCTACAATGATTTTTCGACCCGTTAACCCCGTATCACCGTGCGGTCCACCGATCACGAACTTACCAGTTGGATTGATGTGGTACTGAATTGAATCTGTAAATAACGGTTGCAATTCAGGTTTTAACGTCGCTTTTACTCGAGGAATTACGATAGTGATGATATCTGACTTGATTTTTGCCAACATCGTTGCTTCATCAGCAAAATCATCGTGCTGCGTAGAAACGACAATGGTATCTATCCGTTGAGGAACATTATCATCCGAATATTCTATTGTTACTTGCGACTTCGCGTCAGGACGCAAATAAGGAATCAGTTCCAATTCGTGGTTTCGAATGTGTGATAATTCTTGAAGGATTTTGTGCGCTAAATCCAACGCCAACGGCATGTAATTTTCCGTTTCGCGCGTAGCATAACCGAACATCATTCCTTGATCACCAGCACCTTGATCTTCAGGGTTTTTACGCTCTACTCCTTGATTAATATCAGAAGATTGTTCGTGCAATGCGGACAGAATCCCACATGAATTCGCATCGAACATGTATTCCGACTTTGTATATCCAATTTTCTTAATCGTCTCGCGCGCAATTTTCTGTACATCGAGGTACGTATTCGTTTTGATCTCACCAGCTAATACTACCTGACCAGTAGTAACCAATGTTTCACAGGCAACTTTTGATTCTGGATCAAAAGCCATAAAATGGTCGATCAATGCGTCTGAAATCTGATCAGATACTTTATCCGGATGTCCTTCAGAAACAGACTCAGAGGTAAACAAATATGACATGTTTAATGCTTTAAATTAGAATGCGTCAAAACTACTAAAAAAATTGAAATTCTAAGGATATCACTGCTTACCAGAATTTTGCATTCCTCCTGGCTGACAGCATGCAGGTAATTTTAAAATGTTCTCTTGACTAGCCTTGAAATCATCCGCGTGATACCCTATTTTATTAATGGCTTTCTTGACATCATCAAGTGTGATTTTATCACTATTGTATTTCACTGTAACCTTTTTGGTTTCAAGATCCAGTTCAGCAAAACTGACACCTTTCGTGTAGTTCAATCCTTCTTCAATTCGCGTTTTACAATCGCCGCATTCAGCTGAAGTTTGAATAACTACCGTTTGCCATTTACCATTGGATTGTTGAGCAAAACTTGTTATAGAGCTAAGCGTGATTAAAGCGAACAACGTAAAAAAAATGGTTGTTTTCATAAATTATTTTTTTCGTTTAATGGCGTACCTGAATCCAGCGTACACGTTAATTCCCATAATTGGTCCCCAAATTTCAGTTGCATCAAATTGCGTTCCGAAAGGGTTTTGAGGATCAACGATGGCATTTCGTTGTTTAAAGTTAGTGATGTTTTCTCCTCCTATGTAAAAATCCCATCGTTTGTAGACATGCGTCAATTGGGAAGTCAACATGGGATAGGTTTCACTTTTCCGGTTGGTTTGATTTTCTATATCTGGCAATCGTGAAGCGCCAAAAATGGATAAGGTTGCGCTATACTCCCACCGTTTATTTCTAGAGATATAATTCAAATGAACTAGACCACGATGCGGCGGAATCATGACCTGTTGCTGCATTCGTCCACCATATAGGGATTTAACGTCGAGCATTTTATACGCTAGGCGTACTTCTAATCCACGAATGGGTTCACTGCTCCACTCTACCTGAAGTGCATTTGAATAGGACGAACCTGCAACAGATTTAAATACGACAGCCGTATTTTGCTCATCGCGATCAACAATCAGTTGATTTTCAAACCACGTATGGTAAAAATCGATTGTTACGGTTGATTTACGTTTCCACAATTTAAATTCTTGTACCAACGATCCGCCAATGTTCCAGGAAATTTCTGGCAGTACATTCGATGAAGCTATCCAGGTTTTGGAACTCGCAAGAAGGGAAACATTATCAATCATGTAATTTGGGACACGCCAACCCTTTCCTGCCGTGAAGCGAAGATCCGTAAATTCCGTTAATATGTACTTTGCATGTACACGCGGAACGACTTGTAATCCAAATAGGTTATGGTAATCCAATCGTGCACCTGCAATTGCTGATAAACGACTTCCAGTATATGTGTATTCGCCGAAAGCTCCCGGAACAATTTCTACACGATTACTAGACAATGAATCTACCTGTTGCTGAATGTCAAGGTAAAGTCCGCTTATGCCTACCCTAATTTTGTGATCCGTCGTTCCAATGATCCCGTCAAAAATCGCATTAACGTATCCCCTTTTTTCTTCACCAGAAAACGATCGAATACCAAATAATGAATTCACCGTTTGGTACTTCACGTTGTATACAACCCCAATTGAATTGTATGGCTTTTTCATGAAGAAACCTGTTTTCGCGTAGGCATCAATGTGACGAGAGTCCAAATTAACCAAGTAAGGAAACTCGTGTTGATGAGAACCTCCTTGCAACTGTCCACCTTCTTTGCTATCGATGTACGAATTGAAACCGAATTGCGCTTCCATTTTTTTTCCTTGATATGACCACCTGTTCATCAACGCAAGGTTACTTCCCATTGGAACATCTCTAAAACCGTCATGGTTATGATCAATTTCACCGAACATTCCAGAGCTGTGCAGAAGTGTCCCAGTACTCCAACGTTCGTTCAATACTTGCCCTGAGTTGATATTTAATTCTGCCCGACCGAAGATGCTGCCATAGCCATTGATGTACAAGCGCTCCATTTCACTTGGTTTTTTCAATTCTATATTTACCAATCCGGCCATGGATTCATAGCCATTGACAACCGTTCCAGTTCCTTTGGTCAATTGAATGGATTCTATCCATGTTCCGGAGATGGAATTCAACCCAAAGGAACTTTCCAACCCTCTCAAATACGGAATGTTTTCCATTTGGATTTGAGTGTAAACACCATCAAGTCCCATCATCTGGATTTTTTTAGCCCCAGAAACGGCATCCGTAATGTTCACATCAACTGACGCGTTGGTTTCAAAAGATTCAGACAAATTGCAACAGGCAGCTTTTCGCAGTTCACCTTCAGTAAGTTCTTCCACCTGTAGCGTTTTCAACCGTGAAATCGAATGCGCTTTCCGTTTCCATTCGATGCGTACTTCCGGTAAAAGGGACTCCGCAAAGAGTAC
>CANHQC010000242.1 GCA_947462695.1 Flavobacteriales bacterium
GTGCTTACTTGACAGCTAAAGTAGACTCAAAGCGTGTCTTTGGTATGGCCGGGGTTCTAGACACTTCACGTTACCGTTCATTCCTCGCGATGGAATTGAATGTTTCTCCAAAAGATATTCAAGCAGTATTAATGGGTGGACACGGAGACACAATGGTTCCGCTTCCAAGATATACCACTGTTTCTGGAATTCCAGTAACTGAATTGATTGATGAAGCGAAATTGAATGAAATCATTGAACGTACGAAATTTGGTGGTGGAGAAATCGTTAAGTTACTTGGCACTTCAGCATGGTATGCGCCAGGAGCTGCTGCAGCACAAATGGTTGAGGCGGTTGTACGCGATCAACGTCGTATTTTCCCTGTATGTGCTTGGTTAAATGGCGAGTATGGAATGAGTGATATTTACCTTGGAGTACCGGTTATTTTGGGTAAAAATGGTATCGAGAAGATTATCGAATTGGACTTAACAGCTGATGAACGTGCATTACTTGAAGAATCTGCAACTGCAGTGAAAAGTGTAATGAATGTCTTAGACAACATGGCAGTTTAATTTGTCTTAGAGAAATAATTTAAAGGGCTCGGGTAACCGGGCCTTTTTAATTTTCATAAGCACCAATATCTGGTTGACTTCCTCGTGCCATTCCTTTGATGTCAAAAGGGAGTGAAAATGAGGGATTAGCGTTATTATTCAATTTAGAAGTTGAAGGGAATAAGTAATCATTCTCCTGAAGATCAGTAAACAGCGGATTTGAATTCCAGAAAATATCTGCATAGAACGGATCATTTCCTTCCGGCGTTCGTCTAATCAAACAGTTTTTGAAATCAAACGATAACGTCACACCGGAAAGGGAAACGGTATCAAAAGCAATTTCCGACTCTAAGTTGCCGTAAATAACACTGTTGTATATTTTTCCTTCAGGAATCGATCCTACGTTTTGTGTTCCAGTTGTGAAGTCGTTGAAGTAATTACTAATTCCAACGGCTGGCGTATTGGCATCCCCCGCACCATAACCTAACAGATTACAATGATTGAAAAAGAAACTACCGCCTTCAAGCACAAGTAACGCGTGGTTGCCGTTTTTCGTGAGCACACAATTTTCAGCTTTGACTTTTGCTCCTGAATAAATGAATGTACCGTATCGGGCACAATTTTCAATGATCGTATTCGTCATCGTTAGAGTGTAATCGGTAAAAGAGTCATCACGTGAAAACAAATGAACGCCTGAAATACCATTTTTAATTACCGCATAATTGATGGTTGAGGGTCGTGCTTTTTCAAAATAAATACCATAATATTGACCTGAAACATCCTCATATTCTTGCTCTAGTCGATCCCCCTGAAACGTTACTTCTTGGCCCAGCGCCCCATTGATGTTTAACGTACCTTTATAGACATACAAAAGCGCATTCTTGTGTAAGAAAACAGCTGTATTCTCTTGTATGTTCAATGTTTTTGCCGAATCTACTGCTGCATAACCATAAATGACATGTGGTTTATCGTTTGGCCAGGTACCTTCGTTAAGGTCTTTGTAATGAAAATAGGCATCTTGTCCCCATACAGCGAGCGTAACATATTGATCTTTACCGTTTGTTCGAAAACGAATCGAATCTTCTACTACCATTGGTAAATTCTGTCCGTTTACGGATAGGGTCACTTCCACGAACACAAAAAGACTGTCTTTTCCTTCCAATGTTATTGCTTCAGAGCTGTTCCCAGGGATTCCATCCACATTTATTCGAAACGGAGAATCTTCTCCACCCATTAATTCAATTTCTTCTATTTTTACGGTTCTGTTTTCATTGTTATAAAGCTTGAATTGCTTTGTTGTAGAACCAATTGTAGTGAAAACAGTGTCAAAAACAAGCGTGTCAACAGAAAAGGATAAATTGCCTTTTGATAGAAAAGCATCTTTTTTACAACTGGTGAGTTGCCATGAAACAAGTGTCAGTAGAATGAAACTTATAAGAATGGATATCGATTTTCGCATAGACATTGGTTGTGTAAAAGTAACGAAAAGTCGTTTTGAATATTTTAATTCGAAAAAATTAGACTTTTAGAAAACTTTGACTAAATTTGCATCCCTGAATTAAGGGAATGAACGAATAAACAGTACAAAATGAGAAAAGATATTCATCCAGAAGATTATAGATTAGTGGTGTTTAAAGATATGACGAACGATTACACTTTTGTTTGTCCATCTTGTGCTGCTTCAAGCGAAACAATCACATTGGAAGACGGAAACGAATACCCATTAGTGAAATTGGATATTTCATACAAATCACATCCATTCTTTACAGGTGTTGTTCAGTTCGTTGATACCGCAGGTCGTATTGACAAGTTCAAGAACCGCTATGGTCGTCACATGAAATAAGATTATTTTAAAATAGGAAAGCCTTCTTCGGAAGGCTTTTTTTATGCGCTATTTTCTGTTCATGTTCTCTTATAAACATTCGTTATTTTTGTAATCGTATGATACGATTGTTAGTTACAGGTCTTCTCATCTTTTTTTTTAGTTCTTGTCTTAATGCCGGAAAGCTTGACAAGGCGTTTGAAGCTCTTCGAATTTACGATTACTTCAAAGCGAAGTCTTTGTTTACTTCAAGTTTGAAAAAGCACCCATCAGCAGCAGCTTTCGGCCTGGCTACCATTTATTACAGATCAGATAATCCGTTTCATTCGTACGACTCAGCATTCGTGTACATCCAAAGAGCGGAGCAGAGTTATGCCTTAACGACAGAAAAATGGCAATTGAAATACAAGGAATTGGGTCTCGAGTACCTCCAAATAATTGATCTTAGGGCTCAAATTAGTACGGCATTTTATCAACGTGCAGATCAGGTGAATACATGCGATAGCTGGAATCAATACTTGGATGAACATCCGTGGTCGATCCAATTCCATCAGGCAGTGCATAAACGAGATTCAATAGCTTATCAAGAGGTAACACAAGAAAATACATCAGCAGCCTACCAGCTTTTTATTGAGAATTACCCAGAAAGTCATTTACTTAACGAAGCACAACAGGAGTTTTTCAAAACCCAATTTTACGAAATCACTGTTAGTGGTACCTTGCAGTCCTATGTTAATTTTTTGACTAAATGTTCAGGTAATCCTTTCGTTCCTTCAGCGGAGGATAGGATTTATGAATTAGCGGTTTATGAGCCATCAGTACAGGTTGTTTCTGACTTCTTGAAAAACTATCCATCCAATAGAAATATTGGAAAAGCTTGGCGCTATTTGTATCAATTGTTTATGGCTGACTATGCAGATGATCAGATCGATCGTTTTATTGCTACATATCCCGGATATCCATATAAAGAGGAGTTAGAAAAAGATTTATACTTGAATAAATTAAAACTACTTCCATACAAACTGAATAATCTTTTTGGGTTCATGAACGACCAAGGGGATGTAGTGATACAACCAGAATATGAGCAGCTTGGGTTTTTTAAAGAAGGATTAGCTTCAGCAACCAAAAACGGGAAAGTTGGTTTTATCGATAAAAGCAATCAGGTAATTATATCATTTCAATTTGACGCAGCAGTGGATTTTGAAAATGGCCGTTCCATTGTTGAACAAGATGGAAAGTTTGGTATGATTGACAGATCGGGAAATGCCATATTCCCGCTCATTTATGAGGATATTGGTCAATTGAGTGAAGGATTGATTTATGCATTAAAAGATTCGCTTTACGGGTATTACGACCGCAACAACAACGAACGTATATCTCCTAGATTTGGCGAGGCATTTGCTTTTTCCAATGGAATGGCCAAAGTTGTATTCGAAGAAAAGCAAGCATTTATTGATACGTATGGCAAATTTGTGGTTGAACCTTTGTATGAATCGTTGCAGGTATTTTCTGATTCAGTATTGGTGGCAGAAAAAGAAGGTCGTTTTGGTTTAATTGCATTTTCAGGCAAACCATTGACGGAATTCATTTTTGATCAAGTCGGA
>CANHQC010000243.1 GCA_947462695.1 Flavobacteriales bacterium
GACGACCGATAAAAGCAATTCCACAGTTGGCAACGACAGATGTCGGCATGTCCGCAATTTTTTGGGTAATACACCAAATAAATAGCCCGTTCCCAGCTGATTGGTCAAGTATTCGTTCAAATTCCGAAGGACCTGATAATCCACCGCCAGAACTTCCACCACTTCCTGAGTCTTGTCCCAGTAGCACTTCATTAGCCTCCTCAATAACCAAAACCGTCTCGTATTGGTCTTTCGGTTTCACGAATCCACCGTTGTGAACACAGAACTGATAGATGGCACTCGTTACCAAACCAAAAATAAAGCTTCGTGTCGTTGATTCTAATCCGTAAGATTCCAACACAATGACATCATCTGCACCCAGTAATTCATCAATGGAAATGCCGTTTTTGTCGCAAAAAATGGTGTGAACAATGGATCCAACACGCCCCCATGCTTCCATACGGTCCATTACTCGTGTAAATGCATCTCTCGCATCGTTACCGAATTTTGCCTTTGCTTGAGGATTATCCATTTCATCTTTTTTCGATTGTAAATTTTGATAAATACGTTCCATTGTAACATGTTGCGAACGCTCACTCGCGTGTTTTTCCCAATCATCACGGAAACATCCCGCTTTGGTATACTCTTCAAACACAGCCCGTGTTAAGATTTGTTTTCCGCGTTCACCTAGTCCATAACTTCGACAGAAAATTTCAACCACAGAATTCATATAACGTTCTGGCCAAACATTTTTAGGAATTTTCAATAAATTTAATTTAACAGGTAGGAATCGAGGATCCGCTAAACTGTAAAACCGAAAACGCTCAGGTTCAACAAATCTTGCTAAGACGCGCCAATCCTGCTTCGGATCCAATGCAATAATGCGAAGTCGTTTTTGAAGTGGTCCACGCCGAACATTATTGGCAAGTTCTGCAACCACCCGAGTGGCGCAAACTGTTTTTCCAGAACGAGATCCTCCCGCAAAAAACGCATGCATTAACTCATCTTGACGAATTCGGAATTGAAATGGCGTAACATACCCTGTATCTAAACTAAAGCGTTCGCCAGATAATACTTGACCAACATAGATTTCACCATCTTGTCGATTTGATGGAACCGATAATACGGGTAAATCATCTACTTCTGCAAATAAACCACCTTCAGAAACGCGTGGTGGATGACTATAGGAAGCCAGTTCATCTGACAATAAGAACGTCGAATACTTATAACTTTCCAATTGTCCAGGAATTCCCTCTTTTGTTTGACAAGGACTAAAGGCATTCATATGATACATTAAATCTGCCTCTTCCTGCATATTTAAATCCATAACATCTAGTGGATTAACCATCGCGCGCTCATTTACCCACGCACTCGATGCGAGCGCTTTTGCTGATGTTTTTGCTTGCTCATTTTCCGTAGCAATCATAAAATCAACAAAGAATGCACCCTTTCCATTGGTTGCTTGCATTAAACGACTACGCTGAAACTCAAGCAACATGACAATGTTTTCGATTTCAATATCTTTCCATTGGTAAGACTTACTAAATCCGAGCGAGGCACCAAGCCCCATGGACCCAGATGTTCCAGCACTAAATCCAGAATTTAACCCTTGTGAAGCTCCTTTTGAAATCCCATGGCTCGTTGTACTTCCCTTAGAAAGCGCATGTGATGTCGATTCCGTTATGCTTCGACCTGTTGTATCTGAATCAGTTGTTCCTTTTGAGCTTGATGTTCCTCGGGTTGTTCCTGTCGCATCACTTGAACCAATGGATGATGTTTTTGTGGTTCCAATGGAATCAGATGTTCCCGTTCCTGTACTAGCTCCTGTTCCAATCGATGTGCTTTTTGTTGTTCCTGTAGAAGTCGAGTGCGTTGAACCAATACTCTCTGAAGTTCCATTTGAAACCGTGCGACCATCACTGGTTGAATTACTGGTCCCTGTTGATTTTCCACTCGATGTGCCTGCTCCATGACTGACGCCATCGCTTAATGATTTTCCGTGAGAGGTTCCATCAGTAGTGCCAATGGAGTTTGAGTGACTCGTACCATCACCAATAGAGTTTGTACTACTTGAACCTGCTGAATCAGTTTTTCCCCAGTTTCTACCCTCAGACATACCTAAACTTTCACTTGTCCCACCACTCACATTTGCAACACCAGGAATCCCAGCGCTAGCGCCTTGACTAAAGCTTACGCCTTGACTTGTAGATAAACTTGATGAATTGGAATAGGCTGTTCCTGTCGAAATTCCTTTTGCGGTGCTTTGGCTATGTGAATTGCCATCACTAATCGATTTCGATGTTCCACTTGAGGTTGAATCCGACGTACCTGCGGAATGAGTCGTGGAATCAGATGTGGTTTTTCCTGTGCTTGTTGATGCAGATGTTCCTTTGGAATCCGTGTGAGACGTAGCAACTCCCTTGCTGGTTCCTTCGGTTTGACTCGTACCGTCACTTGCTGTATTTGATGTTCCATCGCTTTCGGAATTGCTCGTACTTGTGCTTGAACTCGCGCTTGTTCCGTGTGAACTGGATAACCCTTCGCTTGTCCCAAGCGTTGTTCCATGTGTATTAGACACCCCATCAGATATCCCTTGAGAATTACTAATTCCTGTTGAATGTCCTTGTGTATCACTAATCCCATGCGTTAAGCCATCCGAAACGGTATTGCTTAATCCTGTACTATCTGAGGTTGTATCACTCGTTCCTGAACTAAATCCTTCGGAGGAACCTAAGTTTGCAGCAAACATCATTGGTAATGATAATCCAAAGTTAACGCCTTTGCTTCCAGACATTAAACTTTGCCATCTTGTTTGATCTTTTGAACTAATGCTTAACCAACGCATCAGTACATCTTGTTCAATCGGCGAGGCCATGAGTACTGCAACATATTCATAATCGCTCATCCCTGAAATGAATTCTTCAGATGTTTCTTCTGATCCACTTCTTCCAGCACCACCCATTGCATTCGATTCATTGGAGTCACCTGCAGCATGACGAGGTGCAGGTAATCCACGTACAACCGATAAATGCCTCATGTTTTGCATTTTATGACGCAGCCATTCCATTTCTTCATAGCTAGGTCTTCTCATTTCCAGGGTTCGAAATGCACCAGAAATCGTTCGCCCAAGTGCCGCAAATTGATTGTCCGCGTCTCTTTTTGCGTCTTCTGCCGATACGTAAGATGCAGCTTGTACACCATACATATACAATAAACCAATTGGTTTTGGTTTAATAATATTAGCCATAATTTGCACGAAGTTAACCTTCGCTTGATACATCCCTGAAATCACATCCCCCTGAATTTCCATGAGTGATGTTAGTTTTTTCGCTGACTTAGGAACTCGAAGCACGCGATACATTTTTATGGCTTTATAGAACGGGATCCATTGCCCATTCACATAGCCTTCCATCTCATACATTAAATAGGCCAAGTTTCCCTTATCATCATATTCTACCCACGTTCTTCGAATATTTACGTGCCGATCTCTTTGCTCTTGATTAGAAAATTCCATGAATTATCTCCCCCTTTCTGTTGGTTTTTGTGTTTTTAATTCTTTAAATTTATCATTTTTCCGTTTCCCGCCAAGGTGAACTCTGAATTTTTGACCAATCCAGACCACGAATCCAACAGGTAATCCAATTTCAATAAATAAAATTGGAATGGAACGAAGTGCACCCTTTAGCGTGACATAAACACTTGCATCCATGCCTCGATTTAAATTGGTATTGGCAATTTCAGTAATTTGATTATATGAAAAGTGATATAAAATCAAATAAAATAAATAACCAATAATTGCCCATCTTGTTTCTCGAATCAAATTTTCTCGTTCTTCTGGCATAAAATGAACACCAACGGCACCTGATAGCCAAATGAGCAACATTAAATACTTAATGTGTGATAACCCTTGTTCATTGTATTGAAAAATTACCCATGCGGTTAAAATAAATAATAATGACGACTTTAATAC
>CANHQC010000244.1 GCA_947462695.1 Flavobacteriales bacterium
TTTCAGAAAAAAAAATGTTAACGATATTCTTAATCAAGTCAATTCTAACGAAAATGATGGTCATGAATCACTAGGAAAACACCTCGGCGTTCGTGACTTAGCTGCTTTTGGAATTGCCGCAATCATCGGAGCAGGGATCTTCAGTACAATCGGTAAAGCAAGTTTCGATGGTGGTCCGGCTGTCATCTTTTTATTCCTATTTACAGCAGTTGCTTGTGGATTTGCTGCTTTTGCTTATGCTGAATTTGCATCGATGGTACCCGTTTCGGGAAGCGCATATACCTATTCTTATGTCGCTTTCGGAGAATTAATCGCGTGGATTATCGGTTGGGCACTCATAATGGAATATGCGATCGGAAATATAACTGTCGCCATTTCCTGGAGCGATTACCTGACGTCATTATTGGGTAGTATTCGCATCGATTCCTTTGGAATTAATGGCATTCATTTACCTGAATGGATGCAAATGGATTATTTTTCAGCTTACAATGGTTTTCATGAATCGCAGTCATGGATTGCGAGTGGAAAGTTATTAACCAACTTACCAGAGAACCTCCAAGCTGCAAGAGAAGCATGGTTAAGTGCTCCTCAAATTGGCGGGTTTCATTTTGTCGCCGATATTCCTGCGTTATTCATTATCATACTTATTACGGCACTCGTCTACCGCGGCATGAAAGAATCACGCAATGCCAGTAATTTAATGGTAATCGTTAAACTGGCTATAATTCTGCTTGTTATCGCAGTTGGTGTTTTTTATATTGACACAGAAAATTGGTCTCCTTTCGCACCAAATGGAATCAGTGGTATTTTAAAAGGCGTCTCAGCTGTATTTTTTGCTTACATTGGTTTTGATGCGATTTCTACGACCGCTGAAGAATGTAAAGACCCACAGCGTGATTTGCCACGAGGTATGATGTGGGCGATTATTATTTGTACGATCCTGTACATCATTATCGCATTGGTCTTAACAGGTATGGTAAATTACACTGAATTAAACGTTGGTGATCCATTGGCGTATGTGTTCGAAAACCTTGACTTAACTTGGTTAAGCGGTGTTATAGCAGTAAGTGCTGTTGTTGCTATGGCAAGTGTGTTACTTGTTTTTCAGATGGGACAGCCACGCATTTGGATGAGTATGAGTAGAGATGGATTATTACCAAAACGTTTCTCTAAAATTCACCCGCGATTCAAAACCCCTTCATTTGCAACTATTGTTGTTGGATTTGTTGTTGCCGTTCCTGCGCTTTTTATGAACCTTACGATGGTTACTGATCTTTGCAGTATCGGGACGTTATTTGCATTTGTAGTGGTTTGTGCTGGCGTATTAGTGCTTCAAAACAAACCAGATGTTCCAAGAGGCAAATTCAAGACGCCTTATATCAACGGGAAATATATTTTACCGCTTTCAGTTGTTGTTGGTATTGTGATTGCGTTTACCTCTTTTAGAGAGGAAAGTATACACTTTTTCAAAAACACAAAAGATTTGAAAACCGCTGAGGAGATTATCCCAACTTTAAATGAGTCCCAAATCGAGCGGCTGAAAACACTTATCATAAGTACTGATAAGGATGCGTTTAAAGCAGCGAATGAAGAGGTGACAACTTACCTTTCAACTGTCGAATCAGCAGCATTTTTGTCCATTACGCGAAACGCTGGGTTGAATGATGAACTGGTTTTTTCAGCTGGATTTGACCATTTTAAGCACAAAATTCCAACCTACATTTTTCTCATCATTACCCTTCTCATTGCCATCTGGTCTTTCAAGAACAACTTATCGCTTATTCCGACGCTTGGATTGCTCAGCTGCTTGTATATGATGAGTGAATTAAGTCTTTCCAACTGGATCGGATTTGGTGTGTGGTTGTTGGTCGGATTGATTGTCTATTTTGGGTATAGCAGAAAGCACAGTAAACTTCAGTTGAGTTAACCTTTTATTCGTTACAATCCGTTTTTATCGAAGATTATTGCGCCTTTTTCTTCTGCTTGAAATTCCCTATTTTTGCACTTTAATTTTGATACAATATGTTTGAAAATCTTACCGATAAGTTTGAACGCGCATTTAAAGTCCTAAAAGGTCAAGGTCAAATTACCGAAATAAACGTTGCTGAAACCTTGAAAGAGGTCAGACGTGCCTTGTTGGATGCGGATGTCAATTTCAAAACGGCTAAGGATTTCACTGTTCGGGTAAAGGATAAGGCGATGGGGCGGAATGTCCTTACCGCAGTTTCTCCCGGACAATTAATGATTAAAATCTGTCATGAGGAACTCGTAGAGCTCATGGGCGGAAATGAATCCGAGATCAATATCAAAGGAAATCCAGGAATTATTTTAATGTCTGGTTTGCAAGGTTCAGGTAAAACGACGTTTACCGGTAAACTTGGAAACTACCTTAAAACGAAAAAAGGTAAAAATGTCTTACTCGTGGCATGTGACGTGTACCGTCCAGCTGCAATCGATCAACTTCATGTGCTCGGCGAGCAATTAGGGATTGAAGTTTATTCAAATAAAGAAGAAAAAAATCCGGTTACTATTGCTCAGTCTGCGATCCAGCATGCAAAAAGTAAAGGATTCAATGTAGTCATTGTCGATACTGCAGGACGATTAGCTGTGGATGAACAGATGATGGACGAAATTGCCAACGTCAAATCGGCTATTCAACCTACAGAAACCCTTTTTGTAGTAGATTCGATGACGGGTCAGGATGCCGTTAATACAGCAAAAGCCTTCAATGACCGTATTAATTTTGACGGTGTCGTTCTTACCAAACTCGATGGTGATACGCGAGGAGGAGCAGCATTATCCATCAAGGCTGTTGTTGAAAAACCGATCAAATTTGTTGGTACGGGTGAGAAAATGGATGCCCTTGATGTGTTCTACCCACAACGAATGGCGGATCGTATTCTCGGGATGGGTGATGTCGTTTCATTGGTCGAGCGAGCACAGGCTCAATTTGATGAGGAGGAAGCGCGGAAATTACAGAAACGCATTCAGAAAGATCAGTTTGATTTCAATGATTTCCTTGGTCAGTTGCAGCAAATCAAAAAGATGGGGAACGTGAAGGATCTCATGGGAATGATTCCTGGTATGGGTAAGGCAATGAAAGATGTGGATATTGAAGATGACGCTTTTAAGCACATTGAAGCAATCATTTTATCTATGACACCAGACGAACGTTCGAATCCTACGTTAATTAATGGACAGCGCAAAAATCGTCTTGCCGCAGGAAGTGGTACATCTATCCAAGAAGTGAATAAACTCATGAAGCAATTTGAGGATACTAAAAAAATGATGAAGCTCATGAGTAATCCGAAAAACATGATGTCGATGATGAAGCAGATGAAGGGTATGCGCGGTGGAATGCCGGGGATGTAAGCTTCAATTTACCTCAACACAGGCATGAAGTAACCGTTTCAGTGCCAAACGTATGGTTTCATCAACTTCACTATATTCGCCTTTCGCATTGAATACACGTTCAATATCTTTTAAAAGTTGATCAACCCCATCTAGCGAATAATGGAATCGTTGAAGGTTGTATTGAATTTTTTGAATACTCTGATAATCATTGTCTTTAGCTAATTCGCGGTGAATACGTTTGAACGTTTCAGGATTTACCATCGCTAAGATAGTTTCCTTTTCTTCCTCTGTTTCGATGTAATTTGCGTTCGCGGCATACAATAAAAGATAGGCTTTTAACTCTTCTCGTGTCCAATCTGTTTGCTCCATACCTTCAATTTTTATGAAAGTTAGTGGAGTTTAGATCACTAAAAAATGATTTTTATCACGAAAAATCGACAGGTTTGAGTCCATCCCATTTCAACAATTGCGAAGATTCACCATCAAATTTCAAGTAGGTTTGGTAATTAATCCAGTCGCCAAGATTGTAATAAATGCTTTCGGAATTCAGCGGATGTACAATTGGAAGGTGCCGGTGACCAAATACAAAA
>CANHQC010000245.1 GCA_947462695.1 Flavobacteriales bacterium
AAATGGGTTATGACGGTATAGGTTTATTGATGGTGGCACTAACTAACGTGATGGTTCCATTGATTTTATTATCCAATTTTAATAAACCAGAGTCGGAGGATCGCCTTTTTAATGTCATGGCCTTGTTCATGCAAATGGGCTTAATCGGTGTGTTTACCGCGATGGATGGAATCATGTTCTACATATTTTGGGAAATAACGTTGATTCCAATATTCATCATCGCCTATGTCTACGGATCCGGTGAGCGAAAGAAAACGTTAATGAAGTTCTTCATCTACACGTTCGTTGGTTCATTAGCCATGTTATTGTCCTTAATCGCCCTTGGTTCTTATGCTGCAGATTATAGCTATGTGAACTTAGTTGCCGTTGAATTGGAAGCTTCAAAAGCGTATTGGATAATGGGTGGGTTCTTTTTGGCTTTTGCAATTAAAATTCCTTTATTCCCTTTTCATACTTGGCAACCTGATACGTATTCAACAGCGCCAACAGCAGGCACAATGTTATTATCCGCATTGATGCTTAAAATGGCGTTTTATGGAATGGTGCGTTGGATGATTCCACTTGCTCCTGAAGCATTAGCAGACTTTAAATACATTGTTATTATTCTTGGATTAATCGGAATCGTGTACGCAGCCATTATTGCGATAAAACAAAACGATATCAAACGCCTTTTTGCATTCGCTTCAATTAGTCACGTTGGATTAATTGCGGCTGGAATTATGTTGTTCGATAAACCGAATTTATCTGCGGCATTTATTCAGATTTTAAATCACAGTCTGGTCGCCGTAGGATTGTTCCTTGCGGCTGGTATTTTAGAAAACCGGTTGAAAACACGAACGCTTCAGGATATGGGAGGTGTTGCTCAAGTGGCACCGCACTTTGCTTTTTGGTTCGCTGTCATTTGTTTTGCTTCTGTTTCAGTGCCTTTTACGTCTGGTTTTATTGGTGAATTTCTTCTTCTTAAAGGATTATACGTCGATAACTGGATAATTGGCTCAATTGCTGGAACAACCTTAGTATTTGGAGCTGTTTATACGTTACGTGCCTACCAATTAAGTATGTTCGGACATAAAGAAGGACTGAAATTTCAAGATTTAACATGGAATGAATGGGTAACCTTTTTTGTTCTTGCTCTAATCATCGTTGGAATTGGTGTTTACCCTCAAGTGATTTCTCAATTTATTAGTCCAAGTTTGGACAATTTATACGCTCAATTGCAAACTGCTAATACAATACTACCGTAATTATGGATGCTCTAATTATTGTCTTTCTTACCGGAATCGTTTCAATGTTCATTGCATTGGCCAAGAAGCCAAACCTTGTCTTAATTTCATCCATGACAGGTTTAATAACTGCGTTAGTTCTATTAATCATGCAATGGTACGTTCCTAAGAGCATCGTGAGTTACGATGGATTAGAATTCGATCGAATCGCCGTCTTATACAGCATACTCGCTGTAATCGTTACTATTTTAATTTTAGCTGGAGGGTTTGCTCAATTTCGAAAAGAACCTGAGCATACCGGTGAATACATGTCCTTATTGACCTTCTCTTTAGTTGGGGCAATGTGTATGTTTAGTTTTACGGATTTATTCATGTTCTTTATTGGGTTAGAAATTTTGTCCATCCCAATATATGTGATGGCTGGAACACGAAAAGGGAATGCCCTTTCCATTGAAGCAGCGTTGAAATATTTTTTCACAGGATCTTTCGCAACAGGTATATTTCTATTCGGTACGGCTTTTTTATACGGTGCAACAGGATCGTTTGAATTAAGTGAAATTCAAGTCGCCATTGCTGATGGAAGTGCACAAGGTACATTATTGGGGGTAGGAATGTTAATCATGATGGCTAGCTTCCTCTTCAAAGTTGGTGCTGCGCCTTTTCACTTTTGGGGTCCAGATGTGTACAGCGGAAGTCCTTCAATTGTTACAGGCTATATGGCGGCTGTGGTTAAAATGGCCGGTTTGTTTGCGTTCATGAAGTTATTCACGTTCGTCTTCGGGGAACAAGGGTATACGATTTGGTCGGGAGCATTGTTTGGTTTGATAATCTTGACCATGTTCGTTGGTAACTTGTCTGCCTTGGCTCAGGTCCGTTTTAAGCGAGTCATTGCTTACTCCAGTATTGCGAATGCCGGATATGCGTTAATCGCTGTGCTGACGCAGGACGTCGCTTCATTATGGAATCTTTGGGTTTACCTTTTAGGTTATGGTTTCTCGATCGTTAGTTTGTTGGTCATTGCGCAGTGGGTAAATGATGATGAAGACCGCATCGATGCCTTTAAAGGTATTGCCAGAAAAAAGCCTTTCGTAGGAGTTGTAATGATTACTGCGCTGTTATCTTTAGCGGGTGTGCCTCCATTAGCTGGGTTCTTCGGTAAATACTTGGTCTTCTCTGCAGCATTTGATCAATACCCAACGCTTGTTATACTTGCGGTTATTAATTCGGCAATTGGTATATACTATTACCTTAAGTTAGTTGTAGTAGCGCTTTCAACGCCTGAAGAGGAAGAAGTGAAATTGGAAAAGTTACCGGTACTCACGATGATCGTCTTACTGGTAGCGTTTAGTGCTCTTTTAATAGGAGGCTTCCTGTCAATCTAAAATAAGGGATTGGATTTCTTTCTGTAAGTCCATGCCCTTATTCTCGTTGTACCATTTTTGAAGTTCGGTTTTTAACGTCTCAAAATCTGCACCTTGATCTTTACGTTCTAAATATACTTGGTGGCATGAATTCGGTCGAGGTCCCCAAGTGAAAAGGTCATTACCCACAACGTCACGAACAATTAACTTTGGAATAGATTTACTTCCATTTGTCAAGTAAGAATCAATTAAACTATTACCTGTATCGCGCAATTGAATAGTTAATTCTATAAACGGATTATTCTCAGCAATTCGAATAATAAATGGCACCGAATGAGCAGCATCGCCACACCATGGTTCTGTTATCAAAATCCACTCTTGTTTTTCGCGGATTGCTGTTAATGCATCAACCAAATCGTTACTTAGTTCTCCAGTTTTAAACCACCTGTTCTGACGTGAATAATTGAGTTTCGCATAATGCAAATAGTCTGGATTATCGTAAGGTACTGATGTAATTTCCTCATTTATTATGTCCTCAAAATACTGGAGGTATTCTAATGCTGTCATTCAGACTAGTAAATCGATGGATAATTAGCTGGATCTGCTTCATGCATAATCGAGTACGCTTTCTCCACTATATCGTCAATGCTTGGCTTGGAGAAATAATCTCCATCAGAACCATAGGCAGGTCGGTGATCCTTCGCGCTGAGTGTTTCTGGTGCAGAATCCAAATGGTAATAACCTTTTTGCTCAACGAGTATTTTGTCTAGGATGAATCCTGTTGCACCGCTACTTACATCTTCATCGACGATCAATAAACGATTTGTTTTGGCTAACGATTGTGCAATGCTATGGTGAATGTCGAACGGCAGTAATGTTTGAACATCAATTAGCTCGACTGATATATCCAATTCAGCCAAGTGTTTGACAGCAATTTCACATAAGTTGAATGTTGAACCATACGAAACGATAGTCAGGTCATTTCCTTCCACGACAATCTCAGGTATTCCAAGTGGCTCCATGAATTCACCTATGTTTGACGGGCGTTTTTCTTTCGTTCGATACCCATTCAAAGGTTCAATAACCAATGCTGGATCATCTGATTTTAACAGTAAATTATAGAATCCTGCCGCCTTCGTCATGTTTCTTGGAACACACACATGCATTCCTCTCAACGAGTTGATGATCATACCCATTGGCGAGCCAGAGTGCCAAATTCCCTCCAAACGGTGTCCTCTTGTACTTATAATCAGCGGTGCTTTTTGCCCGCCTTTTGTTCGGTACTGAACGGTTGATAAATCATCCGA
>CANHQC010000246.1 GCA_947462695.1 Flavobacteriales bacterium
CTTCTTCTGAAATATTTAATGGAGGTGACAACCTGAAGCTGTAGGGATGAGAAAGGAACCAAAACGTAATCACGCCCTTTTCCAAGCACCGATTCACCACCCGTTCAACCCGTTCTGCCGAAACCATGTCAAATGCGAACAGCATACCTCTTCGTCGAATGGCTGTAATTTCTGTTGATTGACCAATAATATCACCAAGTAGTTTCCCTAATCGTTCTACTTCGTTGAGATTGACTTCGTTGGTCAGCACGTCAAGAAAAGCCGCAGATGCAGCAGCAATAACCGGATGTCCACCGAAAGTGGTAATGTGACCAAGCATCGGTTGGTAGGTGAATTCCCATAAATTTTTATGAGACGAGACCAATGCACCCACCGGCATTCCTCCTCCAAGTGCTTTTCCGAGTGTTAACACATCAGGTACAACTTCAAAATGTTGGAAAGCAAAATGTTTTCCTGTTCTTCCCAATCCACATTGAATCTCATCAAAAATAAGTAGCGCACCCACTTCTGTACATCGATCTCTGAGCGCTCGCATAAATGCCATGTCTGGGATGCGCACACCTGCATCTCCTTGAATGGTTTCAATGATTACGCCAGCAGTTTTTTCTGTGATCAGATCCATTTCATCAATGGAATTGAAGCTTAAAAATCGCACATCTGGTAACAACGGTCGATAAGCTACTTTCTTTGTTTCATTCCCTGAAACACTTAATGAACCGTGTGTGCTGCCATGGTAAGATCCTCTAAAAGAGATCAATTCTGTTCTTCCGGTAACCCGTTTGGCTAATTTAAGTGCTGCTTCATTGGCTTCAGTTCCAGAATTCACTGCATAAACACTATTCAATGAAGCGGGTAGAAGAGCCGTTAATCGAGTCGCCATATCAAGTTGAGCGTCTTGGATGAACTCGCCATAAACCATCACGTGTAAATGTTTGTCAACCTGATCTTTAATAGCTTGAACCACTTTTGGATGTCGGTGACCAATGGAACTTACAGCAACGCCTGATATCATATCTGCATAAGCCTTTCCAGCTTTATCGTATATAAATAGCCCCTCCGCTCGCTCGACGTCAATTAAAAACGGATGCTGGTTGGTTTGCCCAAGCGCATGGATAAATTGTTCAATTCGATCCATCAGAAACTAATTACTTATGCTTTTTTTCGCGCGATTGCCTTATGAACGGCTTCTACAATATTTGCCGTATCAATTCCGTATTTCGTCATTAACTCCATTGGCGTTCCACTTTCTCCAAACGTATCATTGACAGCAACATATTCTTGCGGAGAAGGGAGGTGTTGAGCTAAAACTTGTGCAACGGAATCACCTAGTCCGCCATGTTTCATATGTTCTTCAGCTGTCACCACACATCCCGTTTTTCCAACAGATTTTAATATAGCCCCTTCATCGAGTGGTTTGATTGTATGCATGTTAATCAACTCAACAGAAATACCTTGAGCGCTCAATTCTTTAGCAGCTTCAATGGATTTCCAAACTAAATGGCCGCATGCAATGATTGTGACGTCTGTTCCCTCTGTTAAGACATCCGCTTTACCAATAATAAATTCAGCATCGTCTTTGACGAAGATAGGCATTACCGGTCGACCGAAACGCAGGTATACTGGACCGAAATGATCGGCAATGGCTTTGGTAGCTTGTTTGGTTTGATTGAAATCTGCTGGGACGACCACAGTCATGTTAGGAAGCATCTTCATCATCCCAATATCTTCAAGAATTTGGTGAGTCGCTCCGTCTTCTCCAAGCGTTAATCCGGCATGTGAAGCACAGATTTTCACGTTTTTCTGAGAGTATGCAATGGATTGACGAATTTGATCATATACGCGACCTGTAGAGAAATTCGCAAATGTACCGGTATAAGGAATCTTACCGCCAATGGTCATTCCGGCAGCAAGGCCCATCATGTTAGCTTCTGCAATTCCAACTTGAAAGAAACGATCTGGATTTTCTTTTTGAAAGGTGTCCATTTTTAGCGAGCCAATCAAGTCTGCGCACAAAGCGACCACATTTTCATTTGTTCTGCCTAATTCTGCCAGTCCTTCTCCAAATCCAGAACGGGTGTCTTTATGACCAAGTACTTCAAAGTCTTTCATAATCAATATGCTATTGTTGTTGTTTTATTCGAGTATATAGTAAATTCTTTTTGTTGTGTTAAAAGGGAAGAGCGTGCATTTTTTAATCGAAACACCAACTTATATGTTCCCGGCTGCAACTGCAGGTTTCCTTTTCGATTTTCTTCCGGTAGATTGATTACCCAATTCCATGTGCCATCTTCGGCTTTGACAAAAAGTTGAACAACTGATTTATTCAATGAGGAATATGCCAATACTCCAGGAGCTGGAATCTCGAGAGTGGTTGTTGAACTTTGATTGATGTCAATTGTGCGGTAAATCCTTGGTAATGAAAGTATTTCTATGTCGTATTTGCCAACAATGTATTTATCTGTTGAATTGATTTTTTGAACATTAATCGTCTTTTCCTTGGCGAATTGCATCACGCGCGTATCCAGTAAATAGGTTCTGGTAGCATTTAAGTGTTTTACCGTTAAGTTACCTTGTGGTGCATCTACTTCTATTGTGTTGTGCGTGTGTCGTTGAATTGGAATGTTCTTTTTCTCAACTGGCGGGATAGTATGGACAATCAAATCGTATTTGAGCGCAGGATCAATAACCAATGTATCTGGATTTCCTTTGTTATTAAGTGTATGAACGAAGGTGTATTTTAACTCTTTCGTTCCTGCTGCATAAAGAAACATGGACACATCCGTTTCCTTTGGTTGCTTTGTAATGGTATTCAGATTGATTTGAACGGTTGTATTGAGTAGTGTTTTACTCACCACATTCTTCAACACCGTTTTAAAGGATTCTTTCGTTTCAGCATCAGCGTATGTCCCGATACAATTGAATTTTTCCAGGTAAGACAGATCCATTCCTAGTCCAATAACAAAAGGCGTTACTTTAACTCCTTTGTCTTTCAGTTTTTTAGCAACCACACACGGATCATTGTCACAGGCTTCCAATCCATCGGTTATCAAAATGATGTAATTGCGCGATAGACTATCAGGGAAATCCTGTGCTGCTGCTTCGAGAGAACGGGCGATTGGGGTTGTTCCTTTCGCTTCAATCGAGCGGATTTTTGATTTTATGGCATCAATATTATTTGTTCCGAAACCTACTTCAAGTTTTGTGTCATTGCAGTCTTGAAAAGTCGCAGTTATCGGCGATTGATGTCCATAAACACGAAGTGCAATTTCGAGATTTGGAATATTTCGCAAGCTGTCAATGGACTGACTCAACAATTCCTTTGCCGCTTCGATTCGCGTTTGCTGTCCATTCCAACGGACATTCATACTATTTGATGCATCGAGGATAAAAAGTATACGCGTGAGTGGCTGTTGACTGTAAGAAGTCAACGATAAAAACAAGAACGCTATTAAAAGAACAGGTTTCAATTAATAATCACCGAGCGTTTCTTCCAATTGATTCAAGGCAAGTTGAAGTTGTTCAGCATTCGGGGCTGATCCATGCCATTTATGTGTCCCCATCATGTAATCTACACCTTGTCCCATTTCGGTTTTCATAATAATCACGACAGGTTTTCCAGATCCACAAAGGCTTTGGGCTTTTTGAATGGTGTTTTTCATATCCACGAAATTATGACCGTCCATAGTCAAAACATGCCAACCAAATGCTAGCCATTTTGCTTCTAGGTTTCCGAGAGAAAGTACATACTCAACGTCTCCATCAATTTGGCGACCGTTATAATCGATTACCGAAATAATGTTGTCCACTTTTTTAGCTGCTGCATACATCGCCGCTTCCCAAATTTGACCTTCTTGCAATTCACCGTCACCATGCAA
>CANHQC010000247.1 GCA_947462695.1 Flavobacteriales bacterium
AAATTGATCAAACTGAGCTTTGGGTGATGAGTGGACAACAATTGTTTTGCATCACGCCATGTGTACTTATCAGCCGTGTACCCTATTCCTTTTCCATCGACACCGCAGAAAGAGGATGGCCTGTATTGATTTTTCCAGTTCTTATCCTTCGCATTGCTTAAGATATCCAACTTACCTTTACTGGCAATGACCCATGCTTGATTCGATTCGAGTCCTTTCTCTTTTAAAAAATACTGAAATACTGATGGTCGCTTAGGCAACTCTAATCCATTGTTTTTAATCCGTTGATAATGTCCCGTTGTAATTGCTGTATGACCGGCGTTTGTATATGTCGGGCCATTGTTTCTAAAATTTGGAAAGAGCACTCCTTGTTTGGCTAAAACACCTGATAAATTCGGAATGTATTGAAACGTGGAGTCACCAAATGTTTCTGTCAATCTAGGACCATCAATTACTAAAATGATGACATTTTCGGTCTTAAATTCCTTGTTTTTTTTTGTTTGATAAGCAATTGTAAACGAAGAAAGTATGGCAATTCCAAGCGTTAAAAATCCTCCAAACCTAAGCTGAACTGGCAATTTCATCTTATGGAAATTTAGGAAACTGTTGGAAATCAGGATCTCTCTTTTCCAAGAACGCGTGCTTTCCTTCTTGTGCTTCAGCTGTAAGGTAATACATTAATGTAGCGTCACCTGCCAATTCCATAATCCCATGCTGACCATCAAGTTCTGCATTCAGGCCTCGCTTTATCATTCGAATAGCCAACGGACTTCTTTTCATCATTGTCTTGCACCATTGAACAGTTGTATCTTCTAGTTGCGCGAGCGGAACAACTTTATTCACCATTCCCATTCGCTCTGCTTCTTCAGCCGTATATTGCTCGCACAAGAACCAAATTTCACGTGCTTTTTTCTGTCCGACATGGCGTGCGAGGTAAGATGAACCGAAGCCACCGTCAAAGCTTCCGACTTTCGGACCAGTTTGACCGAATCGCGCATTTTCTGAGGCAATCGTTATATCACACACCACATGAAGTACATGTCCTCCACCAATCGCATAGCCGTTTACCATCGCAATTACCGGTTTCGGCATTGAACGAATGGCCTTGTGCAAATCAAGTACATTTAATCTGGGAACGCCATTTTCAGAAATATACCCTCCAACACCTTTCACATTTTGATCACCGCCAGAACAAAAAGCCTTATCGCCTTCTCCTGTTAAAATGATGACTCCAATATCATTTCGTTCCCTACAAATATTCATGGCATCCAGCATTTCCATATTGGTTTCTGGTCGAAACGCATTGTATACTTTTGGTCGATTAATCGTAATCTTTGCTATTCCTTCGAATAATTCGAATTTAATATCTGTATAGTTTTTAATTGACGTCCAATTGCGCGTTGCCATAATCATTTAGTTTGGTACAAAAATACACATTGAAAGTTTAAAAAGGAGAAGAAACAAGGTTTATCTACCGTTCGGAGTATACATCGTAACTCCTTTATCTCGATACGCATTGAGCATGACATTAGACATTGCTTCAGCATCAAAAAGTAAGGACTTAGCATGGAAGATGTCGACCTTTCGTCCCGCTCCCTCTTGAAGAAACAAGGGAAGTAAGTCATCGCACTTCCTTTTTTTACTTTGTTCAGGATTATGCACAAACGTTTCCATTGTACCTGTCGATCCATTAGCAAACTTAACGTTCACCTCAAATTTTTCAGGAGCATATACCGGGTATGGAAAATCATCCACTGCATCTTCCAATGTGTGCAAATTCGTTCCTGCATTGGAGAGTGAAACACCTAAGTACAAAATCTTTCCTTTTCGCTGAATGACTTTACTAAACGGACTATATGAATTATACGGTGTTAATTGACCAAAATGATCACTGACAAACCAGTTGGCCTCAGGACCGATACATGAAACAGGTTCAGTAGGATGAGCGCTTCTTTCCGCATTGGGTAATTTCCTGAACCACTCACTTATGGCGCCTAACGCAGACGGTGAATTTTCAACATCAAATAGATCAAGTTGACGAATGTAATCCAATTGAAAACTGGCATTAGGAGAATTCGGCATCAAAAGATGTCCTTCAGAACCAATCACTTCGAGCAGCGCATCAACAACATCCTTCGGACCGTTTTCCACATAACCAATTGCTGACAAACTTGAATGGACCAATAACACATCCCCTTTTTCGATTCCAATGGCTTGAAAGGCGTGAATTAAATCCGCTTTAGTGATTATTTTTCCTGAACTTTTAGCTTCAGCAAGTTTTTTACGTATTTCCGATTTCTTTCTGGAACGGTACCTGGATAAAATGACGTTCGGTGTCAAACTTCTTAACAAATTCCGCAAGCTCATTATTGGGCAATAAATGTATAGGTAATGGTTCCTTCCTGACTTTTTGCTGACGATCCGGAAAAATTGAACCGTGACATTTTAGCATACTTTAAGGCCTGTTCGATCATACAGCCATTAGCTGTTCCAGTTGATGTTGGAACGGCACTAATTACGTCCCCGTTTTGATTCACTGTTATTCGGACTGTAATTCGCCCTGCGCTTCCATGGCCACAGGTATAACCTGGATTTCGAACATACCAATTGTTATTTTGATGTGGGGACCTTCCGGAAAGCGACCAATCCACCATGACACTTCCAGCATACGCGGTATTTCCGCCTGAGGTTGTTGTTGTTTCTTTAGGTGAATTCGTTGAGGATTTTTGATTGGATTTTCGGTTATCCATTTCCTGCTTGATTCGGTCACGTTCTTTTGCGCCTCCAGCAGATTCAAAAAGTTGTTTTTCGTAGTTTTTTACGTCCTGTTCGACATCTTTGCTGCTTGCCTTGTTTTGTGACCAATTATCCATTGAACGTTTTCGGGTATCGTTCATGTCACGGGCAATATTTTTTACTTCACCACTAGCCGGAGGAACTTGAATGTTTTCGGTTTTTAATTTTATTTCTTCTGGAATGATCAACCTAGGCTCTTCAAAGAAAGGTTCAATGGGATAGTACTCCGTGTAGGTCTCCATCTGCAGATACATGAAAATGGCAATATAGCTTGCAAATGCGGCAATAATACCGTACTTAAATTTGTCGACCATATAGAAAAACCTATTCACTTACTTTTACTTTTATAACTCGTTTTTCAGGAAGATACAAATATTCTATTGAATCTGGATTCATAAATACAATATGTTGCGCATCAATCAACCGAATTTGTTGATACGTCGGAGCGAAAAGAAACCCCTCTTTATCGTTCCACAATCCTGAACGCGAACCGTTTGAAACCACCCACCAATCCCTGGACAATCGATTAATGGAAACATATTCGATTGGAATAAGCACTTTACCTTTTGCATCAATCATTCCTTGCAAGCCATTTTTTTCTACCAATGTTTTTCCCTCTTTCACACTTTCTGCAAAATCGAAACTAGGTTCAACTAACTGCTTTCCAGATAAATCAATGAATCCCCATTGTTTTCCTTTTGAGAAGGACATCATGGAAGACACATCGCCAAGCCCTGAAAATGTCAATGGGACGATCACTTTACCAGATTGGTCAATGACCCCCATTTTACCTTTCAAACTAACTAATGCATAGGCACCGGAAAATTGACCTCTTTTCAAAAAATTCGGAAATAACTCAAATTTCGGAGGAATAACGACACTTCCTTTTTTATCGATATACCCAACTAGATTATTTATTACCACCAACGCACGGTTAACGGAAAGCTGTCCGACTTGATCAAAAATGAATTCCGTCAATGGTTTGCCTGAAAATGCAATTAAACCAAAACGACCTTCTTTTTCTGCCACCAATACTGAATCAGAAAATACCTGCAACGATTCATACAAAGGTTCAAC
>CANHQC010000248.1 GCA_947462695.1 Flavobacteriales bacterium
CGATCTAAGAATCCTCCTGAAGCCCCTGCATGTTCAAAAGCAGCACGTTGGTGAAACGAACGAATTTTTGGTTGACAACCCGCTACATTTGGATCGTTCATTTTTTGAAGCAGTGGGACAAGCCAATTCTCTGTTACCTCAATGTCGCTGTTCAATAGCAAATAAAACTCACTGTCAATTTGTGTTAATGCGTCATTGTATCCTTTTGCGAACCCGCCATTTTCACGATTTAGGATAAGTTCAATATCAGGATAATTCGATTGTACAAATGCCACAGATTCGTCAGCAGACCCATTATCTGCAACAATTACGCGGGCTCCCTCAGAAAATCGCATAACCGAAGGCAAGAATTGTTCTAGGTAGGATTTACCGTTCCAATTTAGAATTACAATTGCAGTTGAACCGAATGTGTTTTCCATTTAATATTGACGGAAGAGATCGTTACTATTTCCTCCCCAGTGTTCTTGAACGCCAGAATTAGGATCATCGATGTTTCCTTTGGTACTGTTTCGGCTATTCAACATTTGTGGCCAGGCAGGATTTTTCAATTCTCCAAGCATATCTGAATGCAACAAACGATAGGCATTGTTTACCAAATCAGGGTTGTAAAAAATGAATCTTCTATTACTAAACTGACCAATTTTGTTGTATTGCCATATTTCATAAGGATATTCAGTCGAGGAAACTTCCCGTTGAATGATATTGGTTGGAGATCCGTATTGAAGATATACTCTACCACGGTCAGTTTCAAAACCCTCTTGAAAATTATTCGCATACAACCGTTCGACTAACTGTACCTGCATTTTGTATTTTATCCAAGATTCTGATGGATTTTCAGGCGTTGTTTTGCTCCAAAACGCTTGTAAATGTCGACGTTGACGATCTTCATCTTTTGATTTAAGAACCGATAAGATGTTCTTGATTTCAGCAGGCTTGGAGATGGGAATAAGGCTTTCTAAGAAGTACGAGACGCTGTCTGTTGTCAAAGACGCTTGGAAAGTAGGGTCAAGTACGAGCGTTTCAACGTCATATGAAACTTCGATGTCATTACTGCGCTCAAAAAAGTAGCGTTGAGTAACTAATTCGGCCATGTTTTTAGAGATTACCGAATAATTTAACGCATATTTTCCAGTCGTTAAATTGGCAATATTTACATTTCGTAAAACTGGAACAACTTCACCTACCTTGTGTTTAGAATAAGAAGTGTATTCCTCGATCTCTTTGCCAGTGTCTGTAGAACTGATCCATTGTTTAACTCCAAAAATGGTATCCGTTAATTGATGGGTTTGGTATAACTCTAAGTAAACAGGAATTGACTTAAGTTCTTTAGGGTAGAACGTAGAAAGCCTCGGAATCATATAATAGCCTGATTTCGTGAATCCGTTTACTTGTTCAGTAGGAAAGGCGTATTCGATTGTTTGTATATCTGATGCGGTTACACCTGATTCTAATGCCTCAATAGTCACAGGAAAACTGGTGTTCACCGGTTTGTTTTCGCTGTTTAAGTCAGTTAATGAAATAGAAAACGTGTATTCTCCCGGTCTAATTGGTATTCGCTTGATGTCATAAAAATCCTCAACAATACTGTCTTTCATTAAAGGTGATTCCAGTCGATAAGCATCTGTTAGAATGGTTTCATTATCTTTTTTAAGTTCAATTCGGATAGCCAGCTCGCCTTTCAATCCTTCAGGAACTGGAAGGTATCGAATAGAATGACCAACAAATTGAAAGTAAACTTCTAAGTAATTGCCTTCATTCGGCGCATAAAACTGCTTGGTGTCAAGATAAGCACGTAATTGACTTCCTTGCGAAAGTAGTGTAAACGTTGACGTCAAAACGAAAAGAAAGCTGATTAAGCGCATGAGCATATAAATTCAATCCTTAAAAATACGAAATCTCTGTTTATCCTTTCGGAATAGAAAATGAATAATATTCTTCCTTTTTTTCGAATTCCACTTGTCAAATTTCAAACTATTACTAATTTTGCCCCGGAGAGTTGGCAGAGTGGTCGATTGCGGCGGTCTTGAAAACCGTTGTACCGAGAGGTACCGGGGGTTCGAATCCCTCACTCTCCGCTGAAAAAATGGTCTTGCAGTGCAAGGCCTTTTTTTGTAGAGTAGTGTGGATGAGAACCATCGAGTTCGAGCCGGAGCGCAGCGTAGACCAGCGAAGCTAATCCCTCACTCTCCGCTTAAAAAGTGGTCTTGCAGTGCAAGGCCTTTTTTTTTGGAGATGAGTGGATGAGAACCAAAGGGTTCGAGCCGAAGCGCAGCGCAGACCATCGAAGCTAATCCCTCACTCTCCGCTGAAGAGTTTTAAAAAAAAAACAAAACGACTAAATTCTATTTATGGAATTTTAGTGTTAGGCGGAAGATTTCCACAATCATATAAAATGAAGATCAAAATACCTCCTCTAATTTCTCAAGACCTATTCCTCTTGATCCTTTGAGTAAAATTAGGGCGTTAGAAAGTGGGTTTTCAATCAAAAAATCTTTTGCTTCTTGAGTTGTTTTGAATTGATAAGAGATGGTTGAATTTTTCAAATTGAGGAATTCTTCTCCAACCGTAATACATTTTAATTGAAGTTCTCCAACTAATTGAACGATTAGCTCGTGTTCGCGTGTTGATTCTTTTCCCAATTCCCGCATATCTCCGAGAATAACCCATTTGTTGTTGTGTTTTATTTGCTGAAAGCTCTCTATGGCAGACGACATGCTGGTTGGATTGGCATTGTAACAATCTAACACCAGTGTGTTTTTAGTTGTCTTTTTAACTTGAGAACGGTTATTAGTAGGTATATAATTTGAAATAGCCTCATTAATGGCTTCATTTGAAACATCAAAAAGTTTTCCAAAACTAATGGCAGCAAGGAAATTATTGAAGTTATATTTTCCCACAAGATGCGTGGATAGAATAGGGGAGGTATAACCGTTGTATTTCCATTTAAATTCCACAAATGGAGTCAGTTGAATGAGTTCTCCGTTTATGTCAGCATGCTCCGTGCCGAAAGAAAACAAGTTTATATGTTTTGGTACAGCGCGTGATAACGTATCATCCTCAATATTATAGACAACCGTTCCATTTCTTTCTTCAACGGATTTATAGAGCTCAGTTTTCGTTTTAAGAACGCCATTAAAGTCCCCAAATCCCTCCAAGTGCGCTTTACCAATATTAGTGATTATACCATGTGTAGGCTCAGCAATTTCACAAAGTTCTTGAATATCATGTGGCTTATTAGCCCCCATTTCAACTATGGCTATATCATGCTCATTCGTCAACCGCAATAAAGTTAAAGGTACACCAATGTGATTGTTTAGGTTTCCAATCGTCGAAAGTACACTCCAACGCTTTTCTAGAACAGCACTTAATAGTTCTTTTGTTGTCGTTTTACCGTTGCTTCCGGTGATACCAATAACTGGAATAGAAAACTTGTTTCGATGAAAATTTGCAAGTTGTTGTAGAAAAATTAAACCGTTTTCGACAAGAAATATGCGTTTATCATTGACAAATTCAGGTTCATCAACAATAACATATTTTGCGCCATTTTCTAATGCTTGAGAGGCAAAAGTGTTGCCATTAAACTGAGGGCCTTTTAAGCAAATAAAGAGACAGTCTTTTGAGATGGCACGTGTATCCGTACAAACACCACTTGTTTCGTAAAAAAGATTGAATAGATCCTCCATATTTAATCAAAAAAAAAGCCTCCGTTAGGAGGCTTTCAATCTATGTTCTTAACGTTTTCTTTGTTTGTCTCTTCCGTAGTTTTGGCCGTATGGACTTCCAATTCGATCCATACAACACCTGAATCCAAGAGTAGACATCGATCGATCTTCGTCTAAGTACCTGCGGTTACCAACTGCTAACCAATATGC
>CANHQC010000249.1 GCA_947462695.1 Flavobacteriales bacterium
ATGAGCAATTGAAGCACGTTTCCTATCATAACCTCACCGATTTTGCTGGAAATGAATTTGCAGACATATCCATAAAATCACTCGGTCAATTTCGATCCGCTTTCTTTACACAAATTCAATAACTAGATTTTAGGGAAAGCGCTTAAAAAGTTTATTCTGTCTGTCTTTTGTCTCTAATCTTATTCCAGTTGATATTCGAATACTGTAAAACTGTTGTCGGTAAATTAACTCATTGAATCGGAGCGATTTGTTATCGAATTCTGCCGAAATAAAGGCGAAATACCTTGGGACAGAATAACCAAAGATCAATCCAATGTCGTAACGTGGTGCAATTCCGATAACAGTTCGTGTCACATTTTCCGTGTTGTAGGCTTTTGTCTGAATGGCGAATCCTAATCCAGAGATAACAGAAAATTGCCAGTTTTTCAATCTGTTGACATACGCATAGCCTGGAATAAAACTCATGTCTAACGCTGATAGTTGATTGGTAGTCGTTTTTGAATTGGTCTGATCAGTTAATTCTTCAGGTATGATCGAATAGCTTCCATTGTTTAATCCTAAAATATTTAATGAGTTTTTGATGTACCAGGTCCTTACAGGCTTAAGGTAGTGCGCGGTTTTTCCTCTTAATGCACTCATTCTGAAGTTTTTGTCATGAAAATACCAGCTGTTTATAGCTAAGTTGAAGACGTTTATTACCGGTTTGATTTTATTTGGATTGTTTTCGCTCAATGTTGGATCCCATAATAGCGCATCTTTTATTGAATAGCCGGTGTAATTGCGCAGATCAATGTCCCAAAACATTTTACCTAAAGTGAAATCAGTTCCAAAAGTAAACGCGGTTGTTTGTCCGTATTGGCTTGTGTCCCTTATGTTTCCTGGAAGTGGAAAACCAATTCGCAGTGAAATCCACCGGTAACTAAAACCGATTCCCATTGTAATACGAAAATTGTTCTTGTATTTTAATACATCAATTTGATCAGTATATGGATAGTGTATTGAAAATGGTGCAGAAGAAAATCCTTCATCAACATAGATTACGGCATGCTCACGAAAGGTTGAATAAGGTAAAACGGTAGTATCACCTTGACACCAGGCATTATTCGATAGAAATAGAATAACAAGATAAAAGGCGCTATTTTGTAATACCTTCAAGCTGTAAAATAAATGCAAATTCTTTTGCTAATTCTTTTCGTTCTTGAGATCTCCCTGAACCTCCACCATGACCAGCATCCATGTTACAGTCAAAAATCAATGGTGCCTCATTGGTTCGCATTGAACGAAGTTTGGCAACCCATTTCATAGGTTCCCAATACTGAACTTGTGAATCATGGTAGCCTGTTGTCACATAAAGTGCCGGATAATCCATTCTTTTCACATTGTCATAAGGCGAATACTTCAATTGATAGTAGTAAAAATCTTCTTCTTTTGGATTTCCCCATTCTTCAAATTCACCGACCGTTAAGGGTATTGATTCATCAAGCATTGTGGTAACGACATCAACAAATGGAACTTGGGCAATGATTCCTTTCCAGAGGTAAGGTGCCATATTCAATACAGCGCCCATTAACAAGCCTCCAGCACTTCCACCTTGAGCGTACATTTTAGCGGGTGAGCAATAACCTTTCATGGATAAATACTCCGCGGCATTTATAAAATCGGTAAACGTATTTGTTTTTTTCAGAAACTTACCGTTTTCATACCATGCTTCACCCATGTATTTTGATCCACGAATATGCGCAACAGCATACACAAAACCACGATCTAATAAGCTCAAACGAGTTGCTGAAAACACATCCGGCAATGTATATCCATATGATCCATAACCATAGAGTAGGCAAGGAGCATTCTTTAAATCAATGCCTTTTTTATAGATGAGTGAAACAGGTATTTTGGTGCCATCATTAGCCGTTGCCCAAATTCGTTTCGAGACATAGTTTTCTGAAGAAAAATTCGGATCGATTAATTTTTTCTGATGGACAAGTTCTTTTTCATTCGAATTTAAATTCCACGTGAACAAAGATGAAGGTGTGGTAAACGAATTATAGTTGTAGAAAACGGATTCACTCAAGTAATCATCATTATACCCTAACGAAAGCGCGTAGGTCTCTTCGTTTAACAAAATATAACTTAAATCTGTGTTCCCTACCTTGGCTTTACCAATTTTAACAAGCCCATTTTCCCTTTCTACTGTAATGAGCCAATTTTTTAAGATGAGTACATCTTCAATGTAAATGGAAGGACTTGATGCCCTGATCAACTGACATGTTTCAATTTTCGTTGGAATTTCTTTCGAAAAGTAGATGGCTCGATTTTCAGCTTTGTGGTTTGATAAAATGTAAAAACCGTTCTCATGGTTTAGTACTTGGTACAAATGGTTCTTTTCTCTTGCTAAGAAAACCAAAGGTTCACTGTTCGGATTATTTGCATCAATTAACTGAGTTTCTGATGAAGTAGAACTCTCGCTGTGAATATAAATGTATTTCGATGTTATGGCTTTTGAGAGGTACACAGAAAACCGTTCATCTTTTTCTTCATAAACTAAGGCATCATTTCTTGAATCACTGCCTAACACATGACGGTAAATTTGATATTCGCGAAGCGTTGTTGGGTCTTTTCGAACATAAAAAACGGTCTTATTATCGTTTGCCCAAATAATGGACCCATCCGTGTTCGTAATTTCATCTGTATAAAATTTCCCATTGGAATTATTTCTGAAACGAATCGTGTATTTTCTTCGTCCAACTTCGTCCTCGGATAATGCTAAAATGCCGTTGTTAGGAGAAGGTCCCCAACTTCCGAGATCGTAGAATGAATGTCCTTTTGCGCGTTCATTTTCATCAAGAAAGAGTGTTTTTCGCTCTCCATTAAGTTGAAAAATCTGCTGGTAATCCTTTCCTTTAACCTGTGCACGTTGAAAGATTAATCCATTTCTTTTAATTGGGGCGTACTTTTCATTGGGGTCGATACGGGATTCAAACTCATTCAACAGTTGCGTTTGAAGTTCACTACTGCTATTGAAGAATTCTGCTGCATAAGCGTTTTCCGCATTCAAGTAATCTATAACCTCTTTCGTATCGCGCTGATTCATCCAATAATAGGGGTCAATTCTGCTATGACCATGACTGATTAATTCTTTGTTAATCACAGGTGCAATTGGTTCTTTTTTCATTTGAGATATGGCGAATTGTGTGCTCAGAACGATGGCGGACGATACAAATAGACTATTCTTGAGTTTAAATTTCATTGCCTAAAATTAGCGAAACTAGTTTAATTTTTATCTCCTCATAATCATTGGTTTTTTGATACTTTTGTAAATTATGAAAAAGCTCTACAGCTTCTTGTTAAATACGTTGCCTCGACCATTACTTATCCGGTTGAGTTATCCGTTTAAACGTATTGCCCCAATGCTATATCGCGGAAATAATGTGGAATGTCCGGTTTGTGAACGGTCATTTTCGAAGTTTTTATCTTATGGCTCTGCAGTTGCACAGCGTGAAAATGTACTTTGCCCATTCGATTTAACGCTCGAACGACACCGTTTAATGTGGTTATATTTAAAAGACCATAGTCACTTTTTCACTGCGAATAAATTGGATGTATTGCACATCGCACCCGAACAATGTTTTCACGCTAAATTCAAAGCGCAGGAGAATTTGAATTACCTAACGGCTGATATAGAGTCGCCAATTGCGGATATGCACTTTGATTTACATGACTTCCCTTTGAAAGACAATTCGTTCGATGTGGTATTTTGCAACCATGTGCTCGAGCATGTTACTGATGCCAACCGTTGTATGGAGGAGCTTTACAGGGTAATGAAACCTGGTGGTTTTGGAATAATGCAAGTGCCTCAAGACTTTTTGCGTG
>CANHQC010000250.1 GCA_947462695.1 Flavobacteriales bacterium
CAACGAATGGCTTTATGTTGTTCTTTCTTATACAACCTGTCCCAGTTTCGCTTGACAAACGACCAGTTTTCCTTGTAAATATTTCTACAAAGTCGGCAATGCTGTTTATGGGAATGTTCAACATCAGCGGCTTTTTTCTTTAGTGATAATTCCACGAAATTACTGGCGAAACTTCCTTCCCAACGGAAGTGATCCGGATAACCATCGACATAGTCGTCTGGAATGGGATCCTTCTCATCATCCTGAATGAACGCATAACGAAAGTAACTCGAGTTTTCAGGCAAATAAAGAAACTGTACGGCGTAATTACCCTCATTCAATTCTGGAAATTGGAACATGGATTCCACTCGTTTATTGGCATTCTTTTGATCGTTAATGTAAAAAGGCTGAATGAACTTTTCTTTAGGTTCTAATTGCCAAAAACCTTCTGTAGCTGCATACGCTGACGTATCCATCGTTAATTCAATCGGAGAAACATATACAAGTGAATATTTCCCTAATGAATCGAGCTGAAAAACGCGCATTTGAAAAATTGCCTTGCCTTTGTTTTGACCGTAAGGAATGAGAATAGTCCCCCTATGAAACGATACGTTTTCGATGGTCAACCGCATGGGAATAATCTCCTTATTCGCTGCTGCTTTCTGATCAATCTCTAAGGTTATTTTTAATTCATTCGGACGCAAATCCATCGAAAAAACGAAGCCTGAAAAGAAGCAACAGATAAAAAACATTAATCGTGCATGTGCCATTTATTGTTGTAGTTTTCGTGAGTCAAATCGGTGGATAAGAAGGTGCTCCATTTCAAGAGTTGATTTTCCACTTCCGCTGTTCCATCGCCATATAGTATAACGGAATAGGATAGAGTGCCTGTTGGAATTGTCGTTTTCCAGGTGGTTGGTGTTAATCGTTCGATGGTACATCTGGGGTAAATTGTCTGTACATCTACTGATGTATCATCAGAACGGTGCATTAACTGAAACATATTATAGTTTAAAGGAAGAAGTTTTTTAACTGCCGCAATATTGATCCACCCTTTCAACGGTATTTCAACAAAGGCTTCTCCATAGACGAATTCAAATGGAGGAAGCGACACATTCAATTGTTTAAGCCCTGCAAGCAACTCTTTGGAATAGTCTGTCCAGATCTGACTTGTTTTTAGGTCTCGGTGGTAACTTTCAATCAACCGTATTCGAATGATTTGTTCATTTATGTTAGAAGAATACCATTCAGTATAGTGCGGAACGATTCGGCTCATTTGCCATACCACAGCTGCCATTGAATCAATTGATTCGTCGGAAAGTCGCTGTGGTTCAGTTTGATATAATCCGCGATTCAACAGTGCAAAGGCAGTCGATCGAAATGTTTTTTTATTCACCACACTTAGATTCCGGTACAGCTGAATGTATGACTGATTAAATTGAACTTTAGGAATCCACTCGCCATTTTGGTAGTGGTGTTCTTCGATTAACTTTCCGGAAGGCGAATACGTTCTATGATTTCCATGTCGTAATCCATTCAGATAGTCGCAAGTCAAGCGCAGGTTGCCAGTCGAATCCAATTCCTGATAAGTACCGTTCAACTTTCCATCTAACAGTTTGCGCGAGCGAATTTTAATGCCATTGGATGCATACTCTTCGATGAACTGTTCCCGGTCTTTTCGACAGTCTACAAATTTTAATTGCCCTCTTTCATTGTACTGACGTCTGGTGAACGCCGTAACAAATTCACTTTTTTCGAGGTCGACTTCTTCAAGCAAATTCCCATTTGGCTGCCATTCTTTTATCGATGTCACCACCGTTTTGTCTTTGGTGTATTTCCGCTTCAGGTTTTTCTTGTTTCCCGTTTCGTACCATTCGATAAAGGTGGTATCAGCATCTTTTGTATGGTCCATGATCGACTTTAATTGACCATTCGGAAACCAAAAGATTTCTTTTCCTTTTTCAAGTGATAAGTTAACCAAGTGTTGCTCATGGAGTGGACTACCTGACTCGGACCATTCTTTCAAAAATCCATTACCATCCTCTTGGAAATCAACTTCGAGAATTAATTTACCCGATAACGACCATTCTTTTTTTCGCGCGTGAAACGGAAACTTCCCATAAATCGCATACTGATGAACGGCTTTCAGTTGTCCATTGTCATGCCAATAGGTCCAAACGCCATCTTTTATTCCATTCTCATAGTATCCTTTACAGATTGTGTCTCCGTAGTAGTTGCGTTCAATGTAATCGCCGTGTAATTTGCCGTTTTTGTATTGACCGGTAATTTGACGGATTCCGTTATTAAAAAAACGAAGATACGGACCGTCTAATGAGGCAAACTCGTGTGATCCATCCATTAAAAGCTGGTGGTATTTTTCTTCTATAAGTTGCCCTGATTCATCAAACGATTGCTCACGACCGAACGGAACCATCAAGTAAGAATACCCATCGTCATCAATGGTATGTGGCGGATGATTGGGTCGCTGATAATCCGTAAGTTCATCTTCTTTTACCCAAGCAAAATACTGATCAAATCGTGGATTTCCATTTACATGATAAGTTATCCGGTGTACACACCTTCTTCCGTACTTGTCCTTAAAATAAATTTCATATCGAAGTCTGACACCCTCTTCGCTAAATTGTTCAAATGCGCCGATGATCGTATCCCTTTTTCGTGCATTAAAAATCAAAGAAGAATTCAATTGACCGGAAGTATAATACACAACCTCCTTAAGCAAACGGCCTTCCTTAAATTCACGATAAAGGAAAGGCAAATCGTTGTTTTTTTCCTCGCAAATCCCTTCTAATAAGACATTATTCGTATTCGGTTGATAGAAAGTGGAAAACACCCAGTAACTACCCTTTTTAGAAGTTGGCAGATAAGAACACGGATCTTGAGCCAACAAGTTGAGGGCAAAAAAAGGAACTAAAAGAAGTGAAAATCCGCGATAAACATTCATTACCGCAAGTTTAATGATAAACGACTGAAGGAATTAAATAAAATTGTTAATTGTCGAAACCACTTCACTTAATGGGATTCGTTCGGTTCTCCTTCACATGCCTCGGAACGTCTAACTCCCATTTTAATCCGATACCCGTTGAACTCATGGAGAGGCGATCCATCATCGGACTTAACTTTTCTTTTCGGTGGCGATTGTGAATGGCGTGTGCCGTTAAATCGAATAAAAACAGAAAACCACCTTGCAACAAAAGGCTATTGCCAAATCCATTGAACTGATCGCGACGTTCAAGGTTAGTTTTTGCTTCACTTCGCAAGATTACTCCGGCAGAGATATACATTAAATCCAAGCCTGCATTAAACAAGAATATTTTCTCATTTCGGTGTTGTTCCGTAATTGTTTGAGCAAGTGACAGTTCTGGATTTGCCCGTTTAGCTTTTAAGTAACCCGGTAATGCCAAACCAACATTCACTGTATTCCACAGGACATTCATTTGGTGAAAATACTGTGCCTCTCCTTTTTCTGTCACAGCCCATCCTATTCCGCCTCCTATGAAATTAGCTACTGACCATGAGCCCAATGTGAGCATCAAGCGTTCGTCTGTTTTTAACCGCTCCTCATTAAATTCTTTTAATGGCTGAGCAAAAGTGACATGTGCGAGTAAAATGGGAAAAAAGAGGAGAAATTTCATCGGTGTATTTACCCATTAAACAGTAAGAAACCTTAAATGTTCTAGATCATTGAAATGTACCGGCCTACTTTTTACGCCGGTACTTTCCCCTTGTTTGATAGTAATAGCGGGATCGTGCCCTATTGCGAAAAGCATGTTTACTTGTACTTACTTTTTTGCGCACATGCGTTTTTCTGAATTTACCCTTATAACTTAC
>CANHQC010000251.1 GCA_947462695.1 Flavobacteriales bacterium
CCAATAACCACTTTTATGATTGCACAAGATCCCTACCTACAGCAATTTATCGAAGAATTTACAAAATCCAACAAAGGAAAAGCGTTTTACACTGGAATAAAAGGTTTGGGCGAAATGATTTTTCACGATTACGAATCAAATAGAAAAAAACGAATTAACTGACAAAATGAATACAACAATCAACACATTTGGTGCCTTGAAAGCATCTGGATATATATCGAAAAGTATCAAAACAGAACTTAGGGACAATTTAATTGCCGCGCTAAATTCTGGAGTACAAACTTTTCCTGGCATGCACGGATATGAACATACGGTTATTCCTCAATTAGAACGAGCAATCCTTTCCAAGCACAATATTAATTTATTGGGATTGCGGGGACAAGGAAAAACACGCATTGCACGATTGATGGTTAATTTGTTGGATGAGTTTATTCCTGTGGTAACAGGGAGTGAAATGAATGATGATCCTTTCAATCCAATCAGTCGCTATGCAAGAGATATAATAGCTGATATGGGTGATGAAACACCCATCTTTTGGCTTCATCGTTCAGAACGATTCTTTGAAAAACTGGCAACGCCAGACGTAACCATTGCTGACTTGATAGGAGATATTGATCCCATTAAAGCTGCAAATTTGAAATTAAACTATTCAGATGAAAGGGTTATTCATTTTGGAATGATTCCACGAGCCAATCGTTGCATTTTCGTTATTAACGAGCTGCCAGATCTTCAAGCGCGGATTCAAGTAGCTCTTTTTAACATTCTCGAGGAAGGCGATATTCAAATTCGCGGTTTCAAATTGCGACTTCCACTTGACCTACAATTTGTTTTTACTGCAAATCCGGAGGATTATACCAATCGTGGAAGTATCGTTACACCTTTGAAGGATAGAATTGGTTCACAAATTTTGACACATTATTCAGCCGATATTAAAACAGCAAAAACGATTACGAGTCAAGAATCTGATAAATTAGAAAATCGTTTTTGTAAAGTACATGTTCCTGAATTAGCGAAAGATATTCTTGAACAAGTAGCCTTTGAGGCACGTGAAAGTGAATATATTGATTCGAAAAGTGGAGTCAGCGCCCGAATGAGCATAACGGCATATGAAAATTTGATTAGCACAGCCGAACGAAGAGCCATCTTAAATAATGAACAGGAAACAACAGTTCGTTTTAGTGATTTAATCGGGATGATTCCATCGATAACAGGTAAGGTAGAGCTCGTTTATGAAGGAGAACAGGAGGGAACAGCGTTTGTGGCAAATCATTTAATCAGCGAAGCAACTAAAACCTTGTTTCTAACTTATTTTCCTAAAGTTGAAAAACTTAAAAAACAAGATCAGGAAACACCTTACGATGCGGTTCTTACATGGTTTTTTGAAACGAATGCATTTGAATTGTCTGATGAAGCGAGCGAAGAAACTTATAATAATGCTTTGAACGCAATTGAACCACTTAAAGCACTTATTTCAAAATACCAACCTCATGTTGCGTCTATTGATATGCCATTTTTAATGGAATTCGTATTGTGGGCTATGGTGGAGCTAAAATTACTCACCAAGAAAAGAACTGCAACGGGCATAGCATTTAACGACATTTACGATAATCTTATAAAAGGTTTATAATTCATTCTACCCTTAAGTAGTCAAATTAAAACCGAATTATCGTTTTTTCTGCGACAAACTTTGCCAATTTCTGTCAATTGACTTTTTAAAAATCCTCCGCTGCAGTTTAAATGAAAAAAGCATCGGAGTTTTTATTCTTTGCAAACGCTACACAATGACTTCTGCGATAATCTTTGCCAATTTCTGTAAATTGACTTTTTAAAAATCCTCCGTTGATCTATTATGACATTGGGCATCGGAGGATTTGTAATCCTGCGAAAACCTTTGGCAAATGCCATTTTCAAAATTAACTGGCGGATTCAATCGATGCACGTTTTCCAATAAGTATTCCATTTCCATATAATTTGTTGCATATGAATACTTACAATGCTGCGGACGCCTAACATAGCCTGCACGAACAGATTTAGAAAAGCATATAAGGGCACTTATCTTCCGGTTTAACCATGAATCATTTTTTAACAATATCAATAAGTTAAGATGGTATGAGTTTAATGTTTGATTTTCTTCAATTATTTGTGTGTTGAACATATTCACGGGAATTTTGATAAGCAAGATTCAGGTTCTATCAGTAATTTTGTGTCGAGTTTTTGCATTATGAATACAACAAATATTGATGACTTTGATTATACACTTCCTGATGAGCGAATTGCTCGATATCCGGTTACACCCAGACACGATAGTAAATTATTAGTATACAGGCACGGTTCCATTTCAAGTGACCGCTATTTTAATCTTCCTGATCATTTGCTAAGCGATTCTTTGTTAATCATCAACAACAGTAAGGTGATCGAGGCAAGATTACATTTTCGCAAAAACACCGGAGGACTTGTTGAGATTTTTTGTCTGGAACATGGTGAAAAATATCCTGATGTGACTTCCGCAATGCAAGAAAAAGGAAGTGTGGAGTGGTTATGTCAAATTGGTGGAGTCAAAAAATGGAAATCAGGTGCTGTTGAAATACAATTCGAATCTAATGGCGAGCAACATACACTTTTTGCAGAGCAGCTTGAGCGATTGGATTCGGGATTTAAGATTCTTTTCAAATGGACAGATCCAAATCTATGTTTTGCAGAAATCCTTCATTTGGTGGGCAAGATTCCTTTACCTCCATACCTTAATCGTGAAACAGAGGAAAGTGATAAAAGCAATTATCAAACAGTTTATGCAAAAGAAGACGGTTCAGTCGCGGCACCAACAGCAGGATTGCACTTAACTGAAGAATTGTTTGAGCGTCTGAGCAAAAAAAATATTCAGACAGCCACACTGACACTTCATGTAGGTGCAGGAACCTTCAAACCGGTTAAGACTAAAACTGCTGAAGAACATGATATGCACGCAGAGTTCATTGAAGTGCGACGTGAACTTTTAAACACCTTACTCGAACAGCCAAGACAGACTAGGATTGCCGTTGGTACCACCTCACTTCGTACCCTTGAGACTATTTACTGGTTGGGTGTAAAATTACTTGAAGACCCCAGTATTCGTTTAAAAAATTTAAAACTAACACAGTGGGAGGCCTATACCTTGCCTCAAGAGTATTCTTTTTCTTCAGCGCTCAACGCCCTCATGCAACAGTTCGAAAAGGAGAAGTGTGATCAAATGCTTACTAAAACGAGCATAATGATCAAACCAGGATATCATATTCGAAGCGTCGATGCAATATTGACGAATTTTCACCAACCGAGATCTACACTGCTACTTCTCATTCATGCCTTTGTTGGCGATGATTGGAAAAAAATTTATGATTACGCCCTTACTAACAACTATCGCTTTCTGAGTTATGGTGATGGCAGCCTTCTTTGGCTGAATAGGCATAGATAGTGATTCAAAAAAAGAGTGAGCATGAAAAGTGTCCATAGCTGGTATAATGATTTTCTTTTCATCATGGCGACAAAAGCAGTTAATGCGCCATTTGGATCTGGCTAGCATATTTTACCCATGAATTCCTCCACAAAAGGATCAATCGATCGCCTTTGCGCTATCAGCAACCATTGAATTGATTACAAGTATTTCATCTGGATTTAAATAACGCCATTTACCTAACGGAACATCTAGTGTAATGTTCATTATTCGAACACGTTTTAATTTCGTTACGCGGTAGTCTAAGTATTCACACATGCGGCGGATCTGTCGATTCAACCCTTGCGTGAGAATGATGGTAAATGTATAAGTGCTCGTTTCTTTCACG
>CANHQC010000252.1 GCA_947462695.1 Flavobacteriales bacterium
GAATTAGGTACAGCTCAACTTGCAAATCAAGTATTGTCCGAGCAATTAAAAGCGTGCGATTTAATTTATGTGTCTTTTGATGTAGACTCGATGGATCCTCAATTGACTTCATTTGGTACAGGGACTCCAGTGAAAAATGGCTTGACGCCACAAGAAGCAAAAGATCTTTTAATGGCATTTGCGAATTATGATCGGTTGTGCTGTATGGAATGTGTGGAAGTTAATCCTTGCCTAGATAATCAAATGAACAGAATGGCAGAATTGGCATTCGATATAATTGAATCAACAGTTAAAGTAATAAGCAATAACTAACTATGGAACAAGAGATTAAAGAATTAATTTTATCTAATAGTGTTGATCTATTCGGTCAACAAATCGATGAACAACTCATCCAGTTCCAAAAGACACGCAAAGACATTGAAGGCGACTTGACGCTTGTCATTTTTCCATTCGTGAAACTATTAAAATGCTCCCCGCAAGATGCCGGAAATCGTATTGGGGAGTTGATTGTTGATAAGCTAATCGATATTGATCGCTTTGCTGTAGTAGGTGGTTTTCTCAATTTGACTATTTCTGATCAGTACTGGTTGAATCAATTGAAACGCATTCATGCTGAGCCAACTTTCGGATGTTCGGAACCGAATTCGAAGCCGCTCATGATGGTGGAATATGCTTCCCCTAACACCAACAAGCCTTTGCATCTTGGTCATTTGCGCAATATCTTTCTTGGCTACAGTGTGGCGGAAATCTTGAAAGCGAATGGCCATAAAGTGATCAAAACACAAATCATTAACGACCGAGGTATTCACATTTGTAAAAGCATGTTGGCTTGGGAGAAATTTTCTCCGATAAACGAAAAAGGTGAGCGTGAGACTCCAGAAAACACAGGGTTAAAGGGCGATAAACTAGTAGGTAAATACTACGTTGAGTTCGATAAGCATTTCAATCAAGAAGCCAAAGAAATCATCCTCCAGTGGGAACAAGGTTCATTTGATGGCTTTCCAGTTGCAATTTGTGACGAATTTCAACGGTTAACTTTGGCGAAGAGTGGAAAAGATGAAAAAACCTGTGAAGGAATAGATGCCAAGATTAAAGATTTAGCTAAAAATCAAACCAGCTTACTACTTGAAGCCAAAGAAATGCTTATCAAATGGGAAGCGCGCGATCCTCAGGTTTACCTTTTATGGTCCACTATGAACAGTTGGGTTTACGCCGGTTTTGAAGCGACATACGATATGATGGGTGTAGATTTCGATCACTTGTATTACGAGTCAGACACCTTTCTTCTCGGTAAGGACATCATCATGGACGGACTTAATCGCGGGGTATTTTTCAAGAAAGCAGATGGTTCAGTTTGGATAGATCTCACCGCTGAAGGGTTGGACGAAAAATTGGTTTTGCGCTCTGATGGCACGGCTGTCTACATGACGCAAGATATTGGAACCGCTGTCGATCGCTTGACGGATTACCCTGATGTGTCAGGTGTGATTTATACCGTTGGAAATGAACAAGATTACCATTTTAAAGTGCTCTTTTTGATTCTTGAAAAAATGGGGTATTCTTGGGCTAAAAACTGCAGTCATTTGTCCTATGGAATGGTAGATTTACCCTCCGGACGAATGAAATCAAGAGAAGGAACCGTTGTTGATGCAGATGACCTCATGGCTGATGTAATTGCTGAAGCTACAGAAATGACGAAGGAACGAGGGCACATAGAAGGGATGTCAGATGAGGAAAAAAATCACTTGTTCCGCCAAATTGGTCTCGGTGGATTAAAATACTACCTGCTAAAAGTTGACCCTAAAAAACGCATGTTGTTTAATCCGGAAGAGTCGATTGAACTCAATGGTCATACAGGTCCGTTCATTCAATATGCCCACGCGCGTATTCAATCACTTCTTGCCAAAGCTGGAGTAACTGAAGGTAGCACATTGGAGTTTAATCCGTCTGATTTAGAACCTTCTGAACGAGATGTGTTGAAGTGGTTGACTGAATTTCCGGCACACATGAATGAAGCTGCAAGTGACCTTTCTCCAGCTGTTTTAGCGAATTATACGTACGAATTAGTGAAAGCGTATAACCATTTTTACCAATCTGTTTCGATCATGATTGAAACGAACGAGGATAAAAAAAGGATGCGTTTGGTATTAAGTGCGAATGTGGCTAAAGTCATACGTCAATCTATGCGGTTATTGGGAATTGAAGTTCCTAACCGAATGTAAGGTTTACCAATTGTCGGTGCGGAAATCAAAAAGTGGCAATCCGCAACTATTTTTAATGGATCCTACGCTATAGTTCTTAAAGCAATAGCGCACAGATGCAATGGTTGAAATGTCGGCATGGAAAACCTCGATAGACCCATCAGCCTGCCATTTTGCTTGAGCAGGAAGGAATACCTGATTCGAATCAGCTACTTCAAATCCACCAAATTCACCTTTGCTTTGTAATCCCTCGTAAGTGTTTGAAAAGTAAAGTTTTGAACGATTGCCCTTTGTTTCGATAGATGAATATGTCGGACTGTCAGAACAAGGAATATCTCTACCATACGTGTTTTTCAATGCCAAATTCGCTAAACGCTTACCAATTGGCTCTTTTTGTGAAGGATGAACGATATTGGCTTCATCCGGTCTGACCAAATCATTTGTACAAACGATCCAGGTCTTTTCTGTTTGACGTGCTGTTTGCTGCTGAGCTTCGCGCAATTTTGCAGCATTTACAGGGTGTTCGTATAGATATGGTGCGATTTCAACAAGGTAAAAGGGAAGTTTGCCTAATTTCCATTCAAAACGCCAAAGGTTGATCATGTCGGTCAGTTTGTTGGCGTAAGTGCTGTACCGATCAATGTTTGCTTCTCCTTGATACCAAACAAATCCTTTAATGGGAACTCTGACAAATGGTTTGAGCATACCATTATACATTACGCATGGTTTTCGCCAGTTTTCGCTGTCTGGAATGTCTTCGTTTAGGTTCATGTCGGAGTAATTGTCGACTAAATCGCTATTCATCCAGCCTTCAACGCTTGAACCACCCCAGCTTGAATGAATGATTCCAATGGGTATTTTTAATTCTTCGTGAAGCTTTTTTGCAAATGAATACGCAACGACACTGAACTGTTCCAAGGTGGTCGGTCCAGCAATTAGCCATTTCCCTATGCCATCTTGGGAAGGAGACTCGGCTGAATTGCGTTTGACTTTGAACATGCGAATCAAAGAAGAACTTGAGGATTCCTGTATTATTCGTTCGGCTTGATCGATGGGTTGATTGGTAAAGCCTTTGAATGTCATTTCCATGTTCGATTGTCCGGAACAAAACCAGACATCACCAATTAATATCCCTCTTAGTAGCGTAATGTGACCATCATCAAAACGAATGGTGTGAGGGGTGAAACTCGCAGCTGGGGTTGGAATTGTTACACTCCATTTACCATCTTTATACGTTTGTATTTTGTATTCCTTTGTGCTCCAGCTGGCTTTAATTTTAACCAATTTCTGTGGTTTAGCTACACCCCATAACCGCAGGTTGCTGGATTGTTGAATGACCATATTGTTGTCAAAAACATCTGGTAGGACAACTTTTGATTCAGCGATTTTGGGAAGCGATAAACATAAAAGACTTCCAACTAAAAATCCAGTAAGTTTATTCCATGAATGCATACATGACAATATTTGCGCCCATTTGAAGAGCTTGTTGTCGCTTTTCTTGAGGATCATTATGAACAGGCTGATCCTCCCATCCATCACTCAAGTCGGTTTCGAATGTGTACAATACCACTAATCTTCCGTTATCAATAATACC
>CANHQC010000253.1 GCA_947462695.1 Flavobacteriales bacterium
ACGTTTAACCAATTTTTAAGTCATTACCATTGCGCCAAAGCACACATTCATTCAAGTGCTAATCACGTGACGCATACGTTGTTTTTTGGAGGAATGAGTCAATACCAATTGGTGAATAATGTGCTTGTTGAAGACCAAGGCGTTCCATTTGTAAAAACAATTAGCCGTCTTTCACGTGACGATCAAGGAAATTTTGAAGAAGTAGCATTGGCTGTTCAAATGCCTCAGTTTTCTGGATCAAGTGCGGAATTCATTCCATATCATTCGTTGCAATTTGTTGATCACGAGCTTTTAGATCAATCCCAATTCATGAATGATTCGACGTTGATTGGACATATTGTTGGTGGAATTAACAGTCCGGAAGCACATCCGTTTAATACAAACAATACGGGAGTGACTAGTGCAAGTGCGGTGATCTATGAAGTATGGTTAAAACTGGAATCTACCAATCAATTAAAACCGGTTCAACAAACTCCTCCATTTGATGTGTTGGTTTCACCGAATCCTGCAAAATCAGTCGTCAATTTCCAAATAACCGTGCCTTACAAAAGTGAAATGGAAGTATTTGTAAAAGATGCAGCTGGAAAGTTGATTGATGAAACATACTTCGAAAAATGCAACTCAGGAAAGAAGACCTATAAACTAGATCCGACGCGATTCAAATCAGGTAAATACACCTTTAATTTCTTGTTCGATGCACGTTATGTCCGATCAAAACAAGTCATTATCCAAGTTGATGAATAGGGAAGGTACCTTTTGGAATTAAAACGTGCAAGTCTTAGATCGATGGATACTTAGCAGATTTTATCGTTTCAATCAATTCTTCCCTTTCCCAAGGTTTATTTAAACAGGCAAGTAGATTATATTCTTTCAAATTTTCAATAATATGCGTGTCTGTATAGCCAGTGAGTAATATACATTTGGTTAAAGGGCTAATTACAGCCATTTTTCGAATGACTTCATGACCATTCATTCCGGGCATCATTTGGTCAGTGATTAAGAAAGCGACCTTCATGCCCTCATGCTGCAACTCTTCTACTAAATCAAGTACTTCTTGTCCACTTTGCGCAAATTCAAGTATAAATTCATCCCCAAAAGCCCTGCTTAGTTGCTGTTGCAAGCCATCAAGAATAGTCTTTTCGTCGTCTACGCAAATGATTAGTTCGGTTGTTTCATTCATGAGTTGGTATGATTAAAAGAGGTTTTTACGGGTAATTCAATATAAAATGTTGTCCCGATGCCAAGTTGGCTAGACGTGTAGGTATTTAACGTAGAAAGAAAAACATAGCCGAAAGGGGTAATGCATTGCGTAGGTTTATCGATAATCAAACAAATTGACCTCCACAAAATGCCACCAAAACTCATCAAGATCGATTCATAAACTACGAAGCGTTTCCGATTCATCATCAACGCATCATCTCCCTTTAGGAGACCAATATGACTCAATTTATGGAGTAGTAAGCGCACGATTCTTAGAATGGTCCAATCAAATATAATTAAAAGATGTAAAAGGACTGCTTTTTAACGAATGCTGTAGTTATTGTTTTTTAAGTGCTGTAAAAAGGTATTTGATCCTTTTCCTGTGTTATAATTTGTAACATTGTAAACGGTTAATTTTACACCAGAAAGAACATGAACAATCGATCAATAGAACAAGTGGTAAGTCCGGCTCAGCCTCATTTTGTCGGAGATGGCTTTCTCGTTCATAATTATATTCCAAGTCGCTCCGGAATGGATATGCAGCGCATGGATCCGTTTATAATGTTAGACTATAATGCTCCAGTTGAATTCCCACCAAGCGAAGAGCCAAGGGGTGTTGGGGTGCATCCTCATCGTGGATTTGAAACAGTAACAATTGCTTACAAAGGAAAGGTAGCGCATCACGATAGCAGTGGAGGAGGTGGCATTATTGAAGAAGGAGATGTGCAATGGATGACAGCAGCAAGTGGTGTGCTTCATAAAGAGTACCATGAGGAAGAATGGAGCAAAAAAGGTGGTTTGTTTCAGATGGTCCAGTTGTGGGTGAATTTGCCAGCCAAGTACAAAATGAATCCGCCGAAGTACCAAGCCATCAAAAACCAACAAATGGGTGTTTTTCAACTTCCCGGTAATCAAGGATCTGTAGAGGTAATTGCAGGAAAGTACAGTGGTGTTGAGGGTCCAGCACAAACATTTTCACCCATTCATATGATGAACGCGCAATTCGAATCTAGAGGAAAAGCAGATTTTTCTTTTCCAGCTCATTACACCACTTGTGCGCTGGTGATTGAAGGAGAAGTTTCAATCAATGACCGCGTTTTTTCAACGAATCATTTTGTGCTGTTTTCAACGGATGGGGAGGACTTTGCTGTAAAAGCAACTAAACCATCTAAAGTCTTGATTTTGAGCGGAGAGCCATTGAACGAGCCGATTGCCGCGCAAGGACCGTTTGTCATGAATACCCGTCAGGAATTATGGCAGGCCTTCACCGATTTCGAAGACGGTAAATTTGGTTTTTTGGAAGAGTAGTAATGTGTATTTTACAGGCACACGACAACTAGGGAAGGTTTATTCAATTTTTAAAATAAAAGTTTAGATAAGAAAACAACTAATATTGCATTAACTCGTCTTCTTGTTTGAATTAACTACAATGATCGTTCATTGCGTTAATGTTGCAACATTTTACCACCAAACTTTGTATTGTATAGTAAATAATGAACAAGAAAACATGTTAGATCGATCTTCTTACCAAGTGAATAGTTGGTTCAAAAGGAATTTTTTCATCCTAGTTTTAATTTTTCCTTTCGCACAGGTTTTCGCTCAAATTGTTGATCCTTTTTCAATTCGCTATCAAAATCAACAGAAAGGTGGAATCAGAATACTTTCTAATGCATCCATATCTTGTACAAATTGCGCAGCAACAACGGCACAAATTCCACCAGCAGGTAACGGTCAAAACAATAATTTCACGATGAGTTACATCGATGTCGACGGACAATCCGGGACATTTATGTCGTCAAGTGACAGTTTAAATTTGCCCAATTGCAGTGAGGTTTTGTGGGCTGGTTTATACTGGAGCGCTCGTGTTGGAGGGAATGGATTTACCCCTGTTTCATTAACGAATTACACGTTCCGAAATCAAGTCAGATTGCGTGTCAATAATGGCGTATATGTGCCATTGACAGCCGATGAGATGTTAGATAATACAGTTGGACATCAAACCTACCATTGTTACAAAAACATTACACCACTGGTTCAAGCAGCTGGGGGTAATGCACGATTTACCATTGCTAACGTCGTTTCGCGAACAGGAACAACGAACATGTATGGTGGCTGGACAATTGTTGTTGTCTATAAGAATGTGTTTGAGTCGATGCGGAATTTGACCGTTTTTGATGGGTTAGCCAATGTGAGTGCTGGAAATACCGTCACTATTCCAATTACAGGGTTTTTAACACCGTTAACCGGGCCGGTTAATTTTGAATTGGGTGTTGTTTCTCACGATGGGGATCGAAGTCAAACAGGTGATCAATTACAGTTTAATGGGGTCGGAACCAACTATGTGAATGTTTCTGATGCGTTACACGATGTAAATGATGTCTTTAACAGTACGATGTCAAGAAATGGGGTTTTGACTCCTTTTCGGATCCCTAGTTTTAACAATAGTTTAGGTCACGATGCAAGCGTATTTTTCCCGAATAATACAACCTACAACTACATTGGGAACAATTCGACATCAGCGAACATTCGAATTACAACCGGAGGAGAAACGATTTTAACAAGTGTGGTTAC
>CANHQC010000254.1 GCA_947462695.1 Flavobacteriales bacterium
AGACTAACTTTGATTCTACACACATAATGAAAGATACAAATCTTTCAGCGCGGGAGGGAAACCTCCCGTTTTTTGTTGTTAACAATATTACATGAAAAAGGCTGCCCCTTTTGAGACAGCCCCTTTTTTGAATAAAGAATAATACAATTATATTCCCATATCCTTGAGGTCACGAATCATGACTTTTCCTATTCGGATCATCACGGCAAATGCGATTAAAACCACAGTAGCCGAAGTAGCAGTTGTTAAAATTTTCTCGAACTGCTCGGAACTAGGTGTTGGGCGTTTCTTCTTCTCCATCTTCTTTTTTTCTTGGTTGAACAGTTGATGATTTTTTATTCATAGTGATAGCCACCCCTATTGAAATTAGGATGATTCCTCCGACAATAAATACGGGCAACCATTTGTTGGAACCTGATTGTGATGGCATATTACCTCCTCCACTGAAGCTAGGTAATTGATCTATTGGTGTTGGCATTCTCATCTTCGTTGTATTAGGACCTTTTTGGGTGTTGTTTCAATAATCCTGTAAACATACTTGTAGGAAAAAACCCAACGGAAGTTGTTTATTTCTTGAATTCCAATATTGAACGCAAATTCAAAGCCATCTGCTTTGAGCACGTCGTAATATACCTCCTTAATCTTTTCAAATCGGAGAATCAAAAAGTGCTTGTTCAGTAACCGGTCGTTTTTCGCCAGAATTTTCTCGTGGTTCTTCCTGTTGGCATCTCTTTCCTTCCTTGGGCCATTGTTGTAAGCGTTGTCGTAATGTTGCTTGTTTAAGTGCACCTTGTCAATCCGGCTCGGAGTGAATAAATTTCCGCAACCGCACTCGCAATAACGGTCCGCAATTGGACCTGGAAGGTTTTCATCTTTTCTTTTTTTTCTTTCCATTAGTTTTTCTAATTTTGGTGAATAAATAATTATATTCGCAAATATATTATTCTTACACATATGAAAGAAATAAATTTTATCAACAAAGAGGAGATGGATTTTATCGTACAATCCAAATTCATTTCAAATTTTCCTGGTTTATATGAATCATTCCATGAGCCACGATACACTATAAATGATTTAGGTGTAACTCACCGTGACGCTACATATTGGGATAAAAAAGATATTTTGCCCACAATTCAATCAAAAATCAACACGCGTCGCAGATATACATTGAAACAAGCCGTTTGGATAAAATTAATTCAACAACTACGAGATTTTGATATTTCCTTGAATAAAATCAAGGACATAAAAGACTGTATTCTCGGACAAGAAGCGAATGCATTTGAACTTTTTCAGGACCCAAACGTCCAAAAAATGATTGAGCAAATTGCTGAACATTCGGGTCATTTGGAACAATACAAAAAATTACTTGGTGACATAACCTTTCAGGATGCATTGAAAGAAGGTTCGGTGGACCTCTTTGAAACAATTATTCTCTACACAATTATTTTCAGAAGAGATGTGAGTTTGGTCGTCAATTTAAACAATGAGTGCTTGCCCTATTGTTTCGACAAGCACCAATTTTTTGTGGATGAAATACCCGAATTTGAGGAAATAATGAGATTGCCACACATCGTGTTGTCGATTTCAAATGCCGTGAGTCAGTTGATTCAAGATTGGGCGAAAAAAGAATGGTCAAGTGATGCCTCATTCTTAACAGAGGATGAAAAAAAGATTGTGAAACTTCTAAGGGATGAACACACTGAAGAATTGCAGATCTTTAAAAAGGACAACAAGCCAGAACGTGTCATCCAAGTCAGCAAGAATAATATTTCGGCAATTAAAGATTTTTCAAATTATATCGTTCGAAATGGCTATCAAAAAATCACTGTGAGCACACGACAAGGAAAAATAGTTGATTTCAAAAATGAAGTATCACTCAAATTAAATAATCAGTAACCGGAAATACCGGAAAATATAAGTACCCGCTTTCAGCACCGACGAACGGACATAAAGCACATGGGTAAACACATTTGGAAGAAAATAAAAGGAAATATCAAGAAGAAATACGCGAAAAGTTAATACAGAATTTGAAGAAACAACAGGTTGACGATCCAGAGTTAGTGCTCGAGTCTATTGAAGCCTATTGTGAAATTATATTGCGAACAATTTTTAAAGAACATGGATAAACTCAATCAGTTCCTACAATTTACTCCTAAAGAGGACACGTTTTCCGAAAGAAGAAATGCCATTGTGTATACACGCGTTTCAACGAAAGAGCAAGCAGACACAAACACTAGTTTAACTACTCAGAAAAAACACTGTGAACTGTATTCGAAAAACAATGGGTACGACATCATTGCGTACTTCGGGGGAACTCATGAGTCGGCAAAAAGCGATGACCGTCGTGAATTTAAACGCATGATTAAGTTTGCAAAACAAAGTAATTCAGTAGGCTATATCATTGTTTACTCATACGACCGATTCTCACGAACAGGATCAAGCGCATCACAGATAACGAGTGACTTGCTCAAATATGGAGTTCAAGTGAAGGCCGTGACTCAAGAAGTGGATACACTTACACCTTCTGGTAAGTTCCAACAAAATTTGTTCTACATGTTTAGCCAATTTGACAATGAGTTACGTCGAGATAAAACCGTTACTGCGATGACGGAATTGCTTCGAAAGGGTTATTGGCTGTGGAATCCACCGAGGGGCTACAAAAATGTCAACAAACACCATAAAGCGGTCGACTCGAAAATTGAAATTACTGAAGAAGGTAAATTACTGAAAAAAGCATTTCAATGGAAACTACAGGGCAAGTATACCAATGTTCAAATTTCAAAGAAACTGTTACTATTGGGAATGACAATCAATGAAAAGCGTCTCTTGGAGATTTTTAAAAATCCATTTTATTGTGGAGTTCTCGTATGTAATCTACTCCCTGGTGAAGCAGTTGAAGGTCGCCATCCAAAAATAGTATCTCACGAAGATTTTCTCAAAATTAACACCGTTCAATCCAACCATCCGAAACGACATGTCCATGGATCAGCAGAGTTACCTTTAAAGCAATTCGCCACTTGCGATATTTGTAAAGGTCCACTTACTGGCTATGAGGTTAAATCGAAAGGCTTGTATTACTACAAATGCAAAACGACTGGTTGCCCTTGCAGTAAGTCCGCAAAGCAATTGCACAAATTATTCCTTGAGGAATTATTCAGCCTGGAGGTTAAAGATACCTTCCATGACACGATCCGTGAAGTGATGATGCATACGTATGATTCTGCGACAAATGAAGTACGTGATAATGAAGTACAACTTAAAAAACAGATCAGCGAAAAAAAACACAAACTAAGTGTTCTCGAGGAGCGCTTCGCTATGGGTGAAATTGATAGAGAAATGTATGTGAAGTTTGCGAAAAAGTACCATGATGAAATCGCAAATTTTGAGAAAGAAATGTCAAATCCTGGATTAAGTAGTTCTAACCTTCAAAAAGCCATAGACAAAGCACTCATGATGTCCACTAACCTCAGTGAAATATGGGGTTGTGCGGATTTAGAGGAAAAGCAGGATATTCAAAAATTGGTGTTTCCAGCCGGGATAGGTTACAACAAACAAAACGACAGAGTTCGAACTTTTCGAACGAACACGATTTTCGCCGCAATCCCTTTGCTGACAAGGGATTTAGAAAAACAAAAAAGCGGAAAACCAATCAATTTTGACCGATTTTCCGCTAGAGTGACCCCGGAGGGATTCTAACCCACAACCGCTGGAGCCGAAATCCAGTGCGCTATACAGTTGCGCCACGGAGCCTTTTTGGCGAATG
>CANHQC010000255.1 GCA_947462695.1 Flavobacteriales bacterium
GGAATCATGTACAGAAGTTTATTGTACTCCAAACAGTTTGGTGGACGAATCGCTAGCTTTTGTCAAGATGCATCGCTGGCCCAAAATGGCATGGTGAATGAGGGATCGGCTTCAACGCGAACAGGATTAAAAGCCATACCGCATGTTGCAGAAATCATCACACTAGAACGAAATTTGCGCTTAGTGGAATATACCGGAGGTGCTTTTCATGTAAGTGGGATTTCCACCTCCGAAAGTGTTGAGTTAGTTCGAAAAGCTAAATCGAAAGGGTTGAATGTAACGGCAGATGTACACGTCATGAACCTGTTGTTTAATGAAGAGGCTGTACTTGGTTTTGACAGTGTCTTCAAAGTACTTCCGCCATTGAGAAGAGAAGCTGACCGATTAGCCTTGTGGGAAGGATTAAAGGATGGCACGATTGATACCATCGTCTCGGATCACAGACCAATGGATAAAGAAGAAAAAGATGTGGAATTCGATCATGCCTCGTTTGGAACGATCCAATTACAGACTGTTTTCTCAAGCTTATCTACTCTTCCTGAATTTGACTTACCCACATTCTTAACTTGCGTTTCACACAACGCACGGAAAATAATTGGAATTGAAAACCATCCAATAGCTGAAGGAAACATGGCCGATTTAACAGTCTTCGATACCAATCGACAGTCTGTATTCTCTTTAGACAAGATCGTTTCCGCAACGTGTAACTCACCTTTTATCGGAAACGAATTTAATACAAAGCCTTTGGGAATAATTAATAATGGTAAATTCGTCTTAACGGATTAATTCAATGCGCCAAAAAAAGAACTTTATCGGCCAGTTTTTACAGAACAAAAAGATGATTGGGTCTATGGTACCCAGTTCTCGATTTTTGGCAAAAAAAATGCTCGAAAACATTAATTTCAAAGAGGCTAAAGTAATCGTTGAACTTGGTCCTGGGACAGGAGTTTTTACCGATCGGCTGCTGGAATTAATGCGTCCGGAATCTACGTTGTTAATTTTCGAACTCAACGATACGTTCTACAATCAATTAGCGAACCGCATTGATGATCCCCGTGTACACCTAATTCACGACAGCGCAGAATGTCTTGGTGAGTACTTAACCAATTTAGGACTTGAAAAAGCGGATGCGGTCATATCATCTCTTCCCCTTGCTAATTTCCCTAAATTACTTCGGGATAAAATTTTAGAGGTTTCTAAACAATCACTTTCTACTGGTGGAAAATTTATTCAATTTCAATATTCACTACAGTCAAAAAAAGTGATTTCAACCAAATTTGAAGGTGTAAAAATTGCGTTTACCCCACTCAATTTCCCGCCAGCCTTTGTCTATACTTGTTATAAATAATCATGGGTTTTCGCTATTTTTTACTAAACAAGCCTTATGGTATGTTAAGTCAATTTTCAGGCGAAAAAAACGATCGATTACTTGGTGAATGTTTTAATTTTCCCAAAGACGTTTATTCGGTTGGACGATTGGACAAAGACAGCGAAGGGTTGCTTTTATTAACGAACGACAACACGTTAAAACACTCTATTCTCCACCCCGATTCTCATGCCTCTAAAACATATTGGGTTCAGGTGGATGGAATCCCAACTTCTGATCAATTGCATGAATTGGAAAAAGGAGAACTTTGCATCACGCACAAAGGATCTGCACATATTGCAAAAGAGGCATTATGCAGAAAAATAGACGAACCTAAAATATGGGAAAGGAATCCACCTATACGGTTCAGGGCAAATTTACCCACATCGTGGATTGAATTGCAACTAACCGAAGGCAAAAACAGGCAAGTTAGAAAAATGACTGCTTCTGTTGGATTACCGACATTGCGGTTGATTCGTGCTAAAATCGGAAACTTGGAAATTGGTCAACTGCAACCGGGCGAAGTGATCGAAATTGATTATTTAATGGCTCAAAAAGGCTTGATGTAAGCTACATATCAAATCCACCTTCACCACCACCTTGACGTTTGTTCGACATTTCTAATTTTCCAAATTTATAGGTAAACGTCAAATAGTATCTTCGCGTTAGCCATTTATATTCAGCCGTTTGTGTCACCGTTGGTTGTTGGATATTCATATAAAAACCTTGACGATTGAAAATATCTGACACCCTGAATCCAACAGCTATTTTTCCATCCTTAAACGTTTTTTCTCCCGAAACATCAACGGGCCCTCTTCTTTGCGCTCTTCCTTGAACGGTCACACGCGGTGCGTTGTATGTCGCATTGATCTGAATTGAAGCTGTTTTCTTCCAAAATTCAACTGTACCTGAATACTTTAAATTCCACATGTATCCATTTACATTCCAATTTGCAGTTGGATTATCATCTTCATACTGAATGTAATTTCCATTAAATGAAAGATTATTTCGCCACCATTTAAACGGTTTATAAATGACAACCGCTTCAATTCCCAAACTGTGACTTGCATCAATATTCAAGAAGGTCACCGCTGAAGTATTGTCCGCATAAAATTCTTTAACTCTGGAAATCACACCTGTCGTATAGCGATAGAATACACTTGATGTAAAGGTCAATTTGGGTTTTTCAACCATATAACCTAAATCATAAGAGTCAATATATTCCGGCTGAAGATTCGGATTTCCTCTTCTCAAGTTGAGCGGATCAGAGTAATTGGTAAAAGGATTTAAATCGGATGCTGCAGCACGATTAATTCTTCGAGAATAACTTAAACTTAACTCTGATTTTTCAGTTAAACTGTACCGAATGTGTCCCGAAGGGAATAAATTAAAATAATCATTTACAATTCGATTAGAATCAGAGATGAGATCAGGAATTTGATAGGCTTGTTCTACCCTAGCCCCTAGTTGGTATTTCCACTTTCCTTTTTGCTGTCCTGCTATCGCATACACACTAAAAATGCGTTCATCGTATTGATACTCGAAATTAGCGAGCGTGTCCTCTGTATACATTAGATCATTTTCCAATTTCGATTCCGAATACGTATCTACTAATTGGTCCCGAACGATGGCCTTTGCTCCTGTTTCAAGTCGTGCGTTGATGGACGGGAAAGTATAAGTAAAATCTAATTGTGCAGTTGTGATGTTATTCTTTTCGTCGTTGAACAAGCGCTGTCTTAAGGGCGAAGACAATACAGTTAAACTATCTAGCGTGTAATCACCTTGTTCGTAAAATCCTTGAACCCTTTCACTTCCGAGCGATTGGTTTACATCTACAATTAAGTTCCCACGATCTTCTTTTAGGTCAAATTTATAATTCAAGTTAACATCATAGTTTGCCTGTTGAGAAGGATCTATAGCATCGCGTTTCCACAACGCAAAAGGATCATTATCACTATCGGTAGCTTGATTCCATTGGACACCTGTACGGTTGCGTTGACCTATACTTCCTGTTGCAGAAATCCCCAATACATGTCGCGGTTTAAGGTAGAAATCACTTCCAATTCGAAAGGTTTGACCAGCATTCAAATCTGTACCAATGCGATTTTGATCAATCCCACTACTCGATCCATCAGCAAAAGTTTGACGTATGTCTGAATAATTATTTCGGTAACCAGCTGTTGATCTTGCAGAATAACTACCGTAAACATTGAAGAAAGAACTTCTGAAGCTTAAAGACGCCGTACCATCCGCCATATTTCCGCCGGTTAAATCACCAGAACCTCCGTTGAGTGCAATTAGCCCATTAAACCCGCGTAACTTGTTCTTTTTAAGCACTATATTGATGATACCACTGGTGCCATCTGGATCGTATTTTGCAGAAGGATTTGTTAC
>CANHQC010000256.1 GCA_947462695.1 Flavobacteriales bacterium
GTCTATAAACTTGAGTCTTTTGAGCTATTCAAAGCTATGCTTGGTCGATTGAATAACGAAGCTGTTGAATTGTTAATGAAATTAGATCTTCCGGTTGAAACTGAAGTTCAAAGTACGAATAAGGCAATCACGCAACAGAACAATTACGATAAAGCTCAAGTCAACCAAGGATCAACGAGTAGCTCTACACCTCCTCCGCAATTCCAAGGAAGTGAAGGGTATCAGCAGGCTATTCAAAATTCGATGCCACAGATGGAAAAACAAAAACCAGTTGTTTCGACAGAACCGCGGATAGGCAGAAACGATCCTTGTCCTTGTGGAAGTGGTAAAAAGTACAAACAGTGTCACGGTAAATAACCGATAACAACATGACGGGTATTGGGATTATTGGTGCCGGTAACGTCGGTTTGCATTTGGCAAAAACATTCAGTTGTACTGGGGAATTTTCTATTGAGCTTTTTACTAGAAATCCAGATAGAACAAATGGCATTGAAGATCAGACAACTGTTGAACTTTGCCAAGAAATTGGTGCATTCAAAGCGGATATCCTATTTGTCTGTGTTCCGGATCATGCTGTTCTAAAGGTAATCAATGAAATACCTTCATCGAAAACGATAATTGTTACCGGTGGATCGATTGACCTGGAAAAGTTGAACAGACCTCTAGCAGGTGTTTTTTATCCCATGCAGACGTTCAGTGCGCAAGTCGAGTTGACATACACTAATTACCCTGTTTTTATCGAAGGAACAACGACTGAAATCACGTCGAAATTGGAAGAATTAGCCAACGCGATTGGAAAAACATTTCAACGGTCTACTTATGCTGAGCGCGTTCACTACCATTTAAGTGCTGTATGGGTTAATAATTTCACAAATCACCTCCTTTATCAAGCTAAACAGCTGACAGAGGCGAACAACTTGAACTGGGACTTGTTCTATCCTTTGTTGGAAGAAACTATAGCCAAAATGAAATCGTTGGGGCCTTATGCTTCGCAGACGGGCCCTGCGAAACGCAACGATGAAGAGACCATTGATCGTCACCTTGGCATGTTGAGTGAAACCCAGCAAGAAATGTATAAGATACTGACACAATCAATTAAGGACACCTACAACTCGAACGAAAATGGAAAGTTATAAAATACGCCTAGCTAAGATCACCACTTTTTGCTTTGATGTTGATGGGGTAATGACCAACGGTGATGTGCATTTACTTGAACACGATGTCATTCGAACGATGAATTCGCGCGATGCATATGCCTTGCAATACGCCTCTAAAATGGGCTATAAAATCATTGTCATCACAGGTGGGAGTTCCACAATTGTTGAAAATCGGCTACTCGAATTAGGTGTTCATGAAGTTCATTTAAAGTCAATGAATAAACTTGCCATATACGAAGACCTGAAGATCCGTCACCAACTTAGAGATGAAGAGATTCTTTACATGGGCGATGATATACCTGATTATCCTGTTATGTGCAAAGCTGGTGTAGCTGCTTGTCCGCAAGACGCGGCAGTGGAGATAAAGCACATTTCACATTATCAATCGCCTTTCGGTGGTGGTAAATTTTGCGTTCGTGACGTCATCGAACAGACGTTACGAGTCCAGGATAAGTGGTTCAAAGAAGAAGCCTTTACGTGGTAATCAGAATTTTTGGATGCGTATGACTTTAGTATTGAACTGTCGATCATCGCTTACATAAAGCAAATACATTCCGGCGTCCAACATACTAATATCCAGCTCAGAATTCCCAACTACCTCAACATTCATAAGGTTTTTTCCATTCAAATCTACAAGCTGATACGACATCTTTTGGGCAGAATTCTGCTCGATATATAGCTTATCGTTTGTTGGAACAGGATAAATTTTCAACGACATTGCGTCCCATTCGATCAAGTCTACGAGGCTGTTCGGAACAGGGTCCGGTTCAATGACTGGAAATAAATCGTTTGGACCGATTTTCATGGCAAAGACGTTACCTCCTCCCAGTCCCATTCCAGAAGTTGAACCGACAAGTATAGCTCCTCCATCATTTGTCGGAATAATTTGACCAGGCACATCATCCATTGGGTAGTTAATCGACTGAACAAAGCCATCCCAATATAAATTCGACATCAATTTAGAAACACCAATATCTGACCCATCCTGAAAAGAAGAACCATCGATATACCTATATACCATGTAATTTTTACCTTGAGTTCCAAATCGCGTGATTTGATCTACCCGTTTAAAATCATTGGTAGGTTCTGAGTCATAAAAATCCAGGGCACCATTTAAAAAATACTTTCCAAAAAGGTTGTTTTCTATTGAAGCGTTCGGGTTAAAGCGCCATCCCACAAAATGAATTCGATTTCCTGTCAGGTCTGCATCTAAATCAATGACACTTGAAGCTCCAACGGTTAGCACTGTATCGGCCCAAAGAACTGTTCCATTCAAGTGCAACGCAAACACATACCCTTTAACTTGATTTGAGTCAGCAAGGAAATACTCACCACCAACAGCGAAAGTGGAATCTGTCAAGGCCACAATAGCGTGTGCAATATCTTCTCCTGCACCACCGATTTTCTTTGTCCAAAGTGTGTCTCCAGATGAAGAAATACGGACCAAAAACATATCATTATCGCCATTAACTGTCGAATTGGATTGTCCAACCATGAGTAATCCTGTATCCGCAGTCATCACCGCATCATTGATTCGCTCCCATCCTGCTCCACCGACAGTCGTTTCCCAAATAAGACCACCACTCAAATCCGTTCGAAAAGCATACGCATCATAAGCTCCTTCTCCAAAAGAGTTGCTAAAGCCTGCAGCAATAAATCCGTTTTGAGGTATATACGCTACCCTTTTTGCTCCATCTGATTCCGATCCACCATAATGATTCGACCATAAATAATTACCCTCAGCATCTACATGCAACAAAAACGCTTGAGAAGGTCCATCTGTAAAACTACTCGACGAACCGCATATGACATAGGAACTATCCTCCAATTGAACCACACCTTGACCAAAATCGTACCCGTTATTGGAGTACAATTTATGAAAGGCGATTTGTCCATGAACAAATGGACTTAGGATAATCAACGCAACAACACTTAAAAGACGCATCTTACTCTAACTAATAGTGATTGACCAACACCTGAATTACTAAACATACCTATCAGATCTTCGGATCCAAGAGAAAAATTCAACGATTTTAGGTTGACATTTCCATACATACCAACCCGAATACCTGTAAATCCGCCATAACTTCCAAACGCCCCAATCCTTAACCAAGGCAGCGCTTTCCATTGTGCACCAACGAACAGTAAAGGATTATAAACGATTGTCGGGTACACCCTAAATCCATAAAACGCTTGAATTTTTGCTGGATTCATTTCATCGATCATTTTTCCGGCCTGAATGAATCCAGGTAAGAAGAATGACGTTTTTACCTGACTCGAATCAATACCCAGGCTATCTTTCCAATTGGTTGAAGCTGAGAACAACGAGGATGATCCAATCAATTCATCAAAGGTGAATCCCTTGAATCCGATGGAAGTAGCAAGAGAATACTGAGTTACTGGCTCAGTTAAAAATGCAATGCCCAGGTTTTTAGCCATCAACTGAATGTACGAAACCTGATCGCCCATGAGTTGAACAGGAATGCGAATATCTGCGTCGAGACCAACACCCCACCCTTTTATAAACGCATTGGATCCAGCATATTCGACCGTGCCATCCAACTCCACATGAAGTGAATCGCCTTCAAGGGTTTGGTAA
>CANHQC010000257.1 GCA_947462695.1 Flavobacteriales bacterium
GAAACCAATTCCCATTTCTCGGTTTTTCGTGATATGTATTCGTCGTTTTCTTGGCGTATTACCGTGGTTAAACTGGTAATGCCGGCGCGTTGACACGTGTTTCTCAAGGCCACGTTAAACTGGTGCAGGCGTTTATCATCAAACGAAGGTAGATAACCATTGTAGCTAGAAAGAATCCGCCTGAATCGCCCCGAAATGGGAATAACCAAGTGTTGTTGCTTGCGACTGGTACGCGTCTTTTTTGGAATGACTTCAACATTGTCTCCATGAATACTTGCCGATTGTAAGGCCGCGTAGTCACTAAAACGCAAGCCGGTTTCGCAACCAATTAAAAACAAATCGCGCACAATCGCTTCTTCTCCAACCAACACAAGTTGTTCCAGTTGATCCAGTTCTTCGTTGGTCAGGTAAACCGTATCCACCTCTTCGCTATACGTGACAATATGCGACAACGCAAACGGCTGGACAAACCCGTTATCAAAGCTCCATTTCAAAAAGACCTTCAAGTTCTTGAGTTGCTTTCCAACCGTATTGACACTCAGTCCTTTTTTGCCTTTTAAGTTAACCGCCTGATTTCTCAAGTACTGCTCCAATAAATGAGTGGCTCCGCCTGTTCGTTGCTTGAATGCGTGAAACGTAAATTCCTGTGTGTAAAAATCTTCGGCCGCTTTAAGGTGTTTGCGCAAGGCGAGGTCGTAATCTACCGCATCTTTAATCTGTGCCTTTTTCTCTTTCACAAAATCGTCAAACAACGACCAGAAAAACGACTTTACTTCTTTAACGCCTTTCAGTAAAAACTGCGCCTGGATAACCCGTTTAAATTCATCAGGTAAAGGTATGCGCCGCTGTACCAGCCATTCGTTGTATTTGTTACTTACTTGCCTGGCCAAGACCGATAAATACAGATTGAATTCTTGAAACTCAGGATTGTCTCTTAGCTCGACAAACCTCTGCCTTCCTGGATCCCAATCACTTACTCGCGTACTTATTCCTGTAGACACACGCAAGCGTTGTTCACCGTAATTAAACGAAAGAATGATCACCGTTTTGCCTAACGTATGTTTATCCCTCAACGTATACCTCACATCCGCCATACTCGCAAAGCGTGTTAATTCAACTGCAACAGATTTTCGTGAAAGAGGGCGCAAGGAGATTGGGTTTAGTTCAGTAGTAGGTGTTAATTCAGTGTTGAGTATGCGTAGATTTTAGTGAAACGAATTTAGGTTAAAATTTAAAAAATCAAGGAATAAATTACCTTATTTCGACCAACGGCCATTTTAGAGCAAGAAACCTCCAAGTTAAGTGGATTAATGGCGTGGAAGGCTTCGCGATTGAAAGGTGTTCAACGTTAAATGATCAACATTCAAAATTGAACCCTTCTTGAACCTTAAACTCTTACCATTTGTGTTTCACGTTCAATGTTTAATGTTTAATGTTCAAACTGAACCGTTTCCTTGAACCTTGAACTTCTTGATCTTTGAACTTATTAAACTTTGAACATTGATTAAACCTTGAACCCAAGGTACCTGATTGTCCGCTGTGGCGGGAGTGTTAGCCGCGGCTGACGTACCGAGATCAACCTTGAACCTTGAACAATGATTGAACCCCTCAAACCCCTCAAACATCACTTTAACCTCATAAGTTTCAAACCATCTAAAACAAAGTTTTTAAAACCGATCCACAAATCGAAAACATAACCCTTTTGATTGTAGGAGTTATTTGGTATACCAATATGTATTTGATCGTTAGTAGAATGAAAAGTGCCAAATAATCTATCCCAAATCACAAAGAAACTTCCAAAATTTTTGTTGTAATGTTCAGGTTGAATGGAATGATGAATTCTATGTGCTTTAGGAGATAAGATTATCCATTTGCCTAGCCAACCAAATGACCAATTGACTTCAGAATGATGCAGGTACTGAAGCAACTGATAAAATAAAGTTACCCCCATGAAAATCTCAATTGGTATCTGGAACATGGCATACATGATCGAATCTAGCAGTATTAGCACCATTTTCTGAAGGAAATGTGTGCGAGTTGCTGTAAACACATTGAATTCTGTCGCGCTGTGGTGGAATGAATGAAGCTCCCAAAATGGCCTAAGATGCATGATTCGGTGGAAAAGGTAATTTTTTAAGTCACTTAATACAAATACGAGGCACGCGAGTAATGTAGTGTTTGAGATCAGGTGATCAATACGAATACTCAAGCCATTAAAAACGAATGAGGATATATAGTGAAAAACACCAAATGTCGACAAGAAAAAGAGAAAATCGAACAGCCCTAAATGCACCAATAACCAAGTAAATAAATCAGCGCGAAGTGATTTTGAATTAAACCGAATTAGTCTTTGTAAAGTGGATTGTTCCTTTCCTACTGCAAAATACTCGATTACTATAGCTAAAACAACAAGCAGTAAACTGTACGTGAATGACTGAACAGTGAATTTTAAAAACCCTGTGAGCACAAAAATTTCTTCAACAATGCCAACAATCGTTTTTTCTGACCGCATGAGTTTCATTGAAACCCCTATGATGACTAGCGCCATAGAGGTAATAACTAGTGTCAATATCACAATCTTTCGGAACGCATTCATAAGACAACCTTATGCACAATTAAATGATAAAACACCCTTTTATGACTTTTTATTCAACGTTAAAGTTAAGGTTTTCATCTCTTACGTTCAACTGGTGTAATCCTTCATTCACATCCCTTGCCCTGCTTGTCCGCTGTGGCGGGAGCTTGTCGAAGGCTCATTCTGTTTCTCCCTCTCTTCGTTCGGTCCACTCCCACCACGGCGGACGTACCGAGATCAACCTTAAACTTTGAACATTGATTAAACCTTGAACAAGTCGCTTCGCGTGTCAGCCACGGCTGGAGCTTGTCGAAGGGTCATTCTCTTTTCTTCTTTCCTCTTGGTATTTACTTCAATTCATAATTTGTGCTTCGTCCACCACTTGAATCTTTTTGTAGAATATCCTTTTTCATCAAATCCTGAATATCCCGAAGAGCGGTGTCTTGCGAACATTTCGTGATTTTCGCCCATTTCGAGGTAGTTAACTTTCCGTCAAATCCATCAAGTAATCTGTTGAGTATTTTTTGTTGCCGCTCATTGAGAAGGGTGGTCGCATGTGTTTTCCAGAAGGTTGATTTATGAAGTACTTTCGCTAACGTTTCTTCTGTGGAGTTAATGGCATGTATGAGACAGTCCAAAAACCATAAAATCCAATCAGTAATATCTGAATTTCCTTTTTGTGCTTTTTCGAGTTGTTCATAATACTGCTTTCTTTCTACTTTAATTTGTGCAGACATGCTGTAAAACCGTCTAATACTTTTATCAGAACGCGCCAATACCATATCTGTTAGCGCTCGGGTAATTCGTCCGTTACCATCGTCAAAGGGGTGAATAGTGACGAACCATACATGCGCAATAGCTGCTTTAAGCACCAAATCAATGTCGCGCTCATTTTCAAACCAATCGATGAATTTTTTCATTTCTGATTCTATTCTTTCTGAACTTGGCGCTTGAAAGTGCACTTTTTCTTTTCCTATAGGTCCCGATACAACTTGCATTGGACCTGTTGTGTCTTTTCTCCAGTCACCAACGGTTATTTTATAAAGATTACTCCAACCAGACGGAAACAATGCGGCATGCCAACCAACTAACCTGTCTTTTGTTAATGGCAAGTCATAACGTTGCGTAGCGTCGAGCATCATTTCAACTATTCCGTCAACATGGCGTTC
>CANHQC010000258.1 GCA_947462695.1 Flavobacteriales bacterium
CGAAGTGATCCATTTTGGTTCTCCAATCCGCTGTATTCATTCCAAGCACAAGACTCCTCTCTACCCTCTAAAGATATTGCACTCGAATTCCACTTCGTTCACCACGATAACGGTGCCATAATCAACAAAATTCCCTTCATGAAAAAAACAGGTATCGGTTTAGTCGTTGGAGGAGGAATGTTGTACGTAAAGGAATTTGACTGGGAACATTATGAATTATTTGCTGGTCTGGAGCGCAATTTCAAACTATCCAAACGAAGACTGCGGATCGGATTATATGTGATTGCATCTGACGGAAATCAAATTACACCTAAATTAAATTATAAGATTTCATTTGCTATGCTCGATGAGCGAAACATGAAATGGAATTTCTAAAGTTGACCGAAATTCATCCCGTTGGATTTGCTATATTTGGCTCAAATCTGACAACATGTACGGAAAACTTAAACAGCATCTTCAGCAGGAACTTCAAGCCATTCAAGAAGGAGGAATTTTTAAACGTGAACGAATTATAACAACCCCACAAGGCGCACGTGTAAGTGTAAGTACAGGTGAAGAAGTGGTAGTTATGTGCGCAAATAATTACTTGGGATTATCTTCCCATCCACAGGTTATTCAAGCGGCAAAGGACGCATTAGACACACGTGGTTACGGTATGTCCTCAGTGCGTTTCATTTGTGGGACACAAGACATCCACAAAGAACTTGAAGAAAAGATTGCCACGTTTTACGGTACTGAGGATACCATTCTTTATGCCGCAGCATTTGATGCGAACGGAGGCGTCTTTGAACCGTTGTTTACAGAAGAGGATGCGATCATTTCTGATGAGCTCAACCATGCATCCATTATTGATGGAATTCGCTTATGCAAAGCACAGCGCTATCGGTACAAGCATTCCGACATGTCAGATTTGGAAGAGCAATTAAAAAAAGCACAAAACCAACGGTTCAGAATCATCGTTACGGATGGCGTTTTCTCAATGGATGGCGATATTGCCAAAATGAATGAAATATGTGATCTGGCAGATAAGTATGATGCGCTTGTTATGACAGATGAATGTCACTCTGCTGGATTCATTGGGAAAACCGGACGTGGTGTTCCTGAATACCACAACTGCATGGAACGTGTAGACATAATAACTGGAACACTCGGAAAAGCACTTGGTGGAGCAATGGGCGGATATACAACAGGTAAGAAGGAAATCATTGAATTGTTGCGTCAACGGTCACGACCTTATTTGTTTTCAAATTCACTCTCACCAGCCATCGTTGGTGCGTCGAACAAGGTTTTTGAAATTCTAAGTGAAACGACAGAATTACGCGATAAACTTGAATTCAATACACAGTATTTTAAGGAACGAATAATTGCAGCTGGATTCGATATCAAACCTGGAGACTCACCTATTGTGCCAATCATGCTTTATGATGCTGCGCTTTCTCAAGAATTTGCCGATCGGTTACTTCATGAAGGGGTTTATGCTATTGGATTCTTCTACCCTGTTGTAGCTAAAGGTCAAGCGCGAATACGAACGCAAATTTCAGCTGCTCATTCGATCGAGGATTTAGACAAAGCGATTGCCGCGTTTATAAAAGTTGGTAAATCTTTGAATGTTATCTCGTAATTCGCAGACTTTAACTGCTTACATTCATTCGAAAAGTGTAGCTTAGTATACGTGAACGTTTTCAAAATAAAATATATCAGCAGGTTTTTGTTTCTATTGTTTATTTGGCAAATCGGTTTTTTGTGCTTCAGTTCTCAGTTCTCAGCGGATAACATGAAAAATCAAATCGCTTTATTTGTTGAAGAAATACAGGAAGATGAAGGAGATGGATGCATAACTTCACCTATTCTTGACCCTGATGATCTTGACCCTGAATGGGAAAAGTTATCATTCTATTCGCATGTCTGGATAAACAACACTGAACGCATTCGTAACCGTTCTGTTGCCTTGTCAATGCTCGGGTTTCATTCCATTCCTTTTTCACCTCCAGAATTCATTGATAACTTTTGACTACTCAATTGTTTCAATCAATTCACTATTAAATGAAAAAAAACAACCTCTTTCTTAAAGAAAATTTACCTTCTAGTTTAGTCGTATTCCTTGTTGCCTTGCCCCTGTGCCTTGGTGTCGGATTGGCCTCTACATCCGTTCCGGGTATAAATGGGTTACCCAATATTTTTTCTGGAATCATTGCCGGAATAATTGGAGGAGTGGTAGTTGGTACACTAAGTGGTAGTCGGATAGGTGTTTCCGGTCCTGCTGCTGGCTTAATTACCATAATTCTTGGTGCACTTGCTACATTAGGAAGTTTTGAAGCGTTCCTACTTGCCGTAATAATTGGAGGAATTATTCAAGTGATTGCTGGCTTTCTTAACCTTGGTATATTGGCCAATTATTTCCCAAGTGCGGTTATTAAAGGGATGCTTGCTGCTATTGGTATTACATTGATTCTCAAAGAAATTCCTCATTTAGTTGGTTACGACGCTGACTTCTTTGGTGATGAGTCCTTTGTTCAACCCGATGGCCACAATACCTTTTCAGAAATCATCTACGCGTTTGGATCACTTCAACTTGGATCTATTGTTATCGGCGCACTCTCCTTGGGGTTGTTGATTTTATTCGATCGACCTTTTATGAAGAAAGTCCAGCTTTTCAAGTTGCTTCCCGGTGCACTATTTGTCGTGACATTAGCCATTGGAATGAACGGTTTATTCCAGTTCATTCTTCCAGCACTTGCTATTTCTTCCGAGCACCTCGTTCAATTACCTGTGGTGAAATCATTCAATGAATTCAGCGCTATTCTATCATTTCCTGATTTTAATTTCCTCAGTGATCCGAATGTATATATTGTCGGTGGAACACTCGCTCTGGTTGGAAGTCTAGAAACATTATTGAGTGTAGAAGCTACAGATAAACTTGACCCAGAAAAGCACCACACACCAACCAATTTGGAATTAAAAGCACAAGGAATTGGGAATATTCTTTCTGGTTTAGTCGGCGGTTTACCCATTACACAAGTAATTGTGCGTAGTTCCGCCAATGTGAATTCAGGTGCGAGAAGTAAGTTATCCACCATTTTTCATGGTATTTGGTTGCTTTTAGCGGTTGTATTCTTAGCGCCTTTACTCAATAAAATACCACTAGCAGCATTGGCAGCTATCTTGATAATGGTTGGATATAAATTATCAAATGCAGGTCTATACAAACAGCAATATAAATTGGGTTATGAACAGTTTATTCCGTTTATGGTCACCATTACAGGCGTTCTGCTCACCGACCTGCTCAAAGGTATTGCTGTCGGTATGGGGGTTGCCATTTTCTTTATTCTTCGCAAAAATTACAAAAACAACTACACCATTAAACGTCATGAATATGCCGGAAATGATATTGTTGTGATGGAATTATCCGAAGAATTGACCTATTTGAATAAAGCCAGCATCAACGAAACCCTACAAAAGCTTAAAGAAAACACAAAACTAGTTATTGATGGTAGCCGATGTAAGTCTATTGATTATGACGCACTCGAAATCATCGAAAATTTTGTACGGTATGATGCGATTGAAAAGAAAATCACCGTTGAACTCATCGATATTCAATTGGCATCAATATCAAACATAGTATCACCAATTTCTCATTCAAATCCTGAAAAAAACATGGAAACATTTTATAATCAATTACTCGAAAACAACAAAAAATGGGTCGATCGTCACATGGAACGCGATCCTGAATTTTTCCAACG
>CANHQC010000259.1 GCA_947462695.1 Flavobacteriales bacterium
AAAAACCAAGAAATTACCCACGACTACAACCCAAATCCAAAGTAATCACGTTTACCACTTTCTGACATTACCTCGAGAAGAACACCTCTATTTTGACCGTTTAGCTTGGCCGTGAGTTGTTCTACCGATTCTATTGCTTCGTTGTTGAGCTTTAAAACAATCATCCCTGGTTGTAGGCCAATGGATTTTAATTTTCCTGCATTCAATTCAGCTATTTTTACACCGTAACTGATGTTTAACTCTTTCATCTCTTTCGAAGTCAAGGTTCTAAATGTTGCACCCAATGCGAAGTTCTTTGATATTTCTTCTTTCGATACGAGTTTCGTATCACCATCTGAATTGCGTAACACCAATTCCTTGATGTCCTCGTCTCCATCTTTTGTACGGACGGTTAAGCTTATTTTATCACCTGGACGACGTTTTCCGATTTCTTCTTGAAGTTCTGCGACTGAATTCACCTCTTTCGAACCGATTTTTAAAATCACCTCACCATCCTTCATTCCTGCTTTATCTGCACTTCCATCTGCAACTACCTTGGAGACAAATACTCCTTTCGTATTTGGCAACTTGTTTTTCTCTTTCAATTCTTGATTGATATCAGCAATTTGAACGCCCAAATATCCTCGCTGAACTATCCCATAATCAATCAAGTCGCGCATGACTTTTTCCACCAAATTAACAGGAACAGCGAATGAATAGCCCGCATAACTTCCTGTCTGAGAAGCAATGGCGGTGTTGATCCCAACGAGTTCTCCTCTTGTATTGACCAATGCACCACCGCTATTCCCAGGATTTACTGCGGCATCTGTTTGAATAAACGATTCAATAGGCACAACGTTCGGATTCGTTCGATCAGACAGTAGATTTATGTTTCGCGCTTTCGCAGAAACGATACCTGCAGTCACTGTTGAGGTGAGGTTGAATGGATTTCCTACCGCCAACACCCATTCTCCGATTCTAAGGTCATCACTGTTTCCTAGGGAAATGGGTTGGAAATTGGTTCCTTCAATTTTTAATACGGCAATATCTGTAGATGGATCAGCACCAATTAACTTCGCTGTATACTTTGAGTTGTCATTTAGGATTACTTCAATCTCATTCGCATTTTCAATAACGTGGTTGTTGGTGACAATATAACCTTGAGAGGAAACAATCACACCTGACCCTGATCCTGATCCAAATTGTTTAAACTCTCGTCCTCCAGCTCCTGGGCCATAGAAAAACTCTTGAAATGGGTCGCGCTGAAAAGTAGTTTGTACCACTTTTGTCGTGACATGCACCACCGAGTTTATCGTGTTTTCTGAGGCCGTCGTTAAATCAACACCCATTCCAGCACTCCCATCAAAATTTATCGCTCTGGCGTTGATTCGGTTTCCGTCAATTACTTCGTCCGATAACAAAGCGTAATCTGGCTGAGAAAGCATTAAATACGCACAAAAAGGGATCATTCCACCCAACAATCCCAAACCAACAATTTTGAAGTTGTTTTTCATTTTCTATTCTATTTACGGGTTTAAACTGCAAGATTAACGAATGACTGTTTTTTTTGTTAATCGCCCAGTGTTAAAGAATGTTAAGCCATGTAGGAAAGCAATTCATCGAAAACACTTAATTTCGTTCTGTAGTCAAAAATATGAAAATCCAATTTCACAAATATCAGGGAACAGGCAACGACTTTATCATGATTGATAATTTAAGTGGCGAGTATTCATTTATTGATATTCAACATGTTAAACAATTGTGCGACCGACGATTCGGCATAGGTGCTGATGGATTAATCCTCATCAATTCGCACGAAATACTGGATTTTGAAATGGATTATTACAATTCGAACGGTTCAAAAAGTTTCTGTGGAAATGGTGCCCGCTGTGCAGTGCAGTTTTTTTTAACTATGACTACAGAAAAACAAGAATTTCATTTTTTAGCGATCGATGGCAAACATTCCGCTTACTTAAAGGATGAAGAAATTGCCTTGGAAATGTTACCTGTGTCAACGATAGAAACCATAGAAAATGATTATGTCCTAAATACGGGTTCACCGCACTATATTCAATCAGTCACTAATTTGAGCGAAATGGATGTTTTGGCAGCTGGACGATGCATTCGCAATTCTTCTCGGTTTTTCACTGAAGGCATTAATGTAAACTTTGTTCACCGATTGGCTGCTGCGCATCTTTCTATTCGGACGTATGAGCGCGGTGTTGAGGACGAAACACTTTCGTGTGGTACAGGGGCAACGGCATGCGCCCTGGTTGAAGGCCTGAATTTGGCAATTGGTGAACAAACAGTGCGCGTTGATGTGTTAGGTGGTCAACTCAGTGTGTCTTTTATACGGACAGAAAAGAATACATTCACCAACATCCGCTTGCAAGGACCAGCAAGGTTTGTATTTGAAGGAGAAATTCATGTCTGAATTTAAATTCTCATCCCTTCATGAGCTGGATCAAAACGAAGCATTGGCGCATGGTTTTTATCTTTGTGTATTGCATGCGGACAAGATACCGCCGCACATTGGTTGTCTCATCGATGGCCTTTTTTATAGCTTAAAGGTCAATGGAAAGGATGAACAGCTCCCTGTCAATCAGTTGCTGAAAGCAATTTTACGAAAGAAGGTGCCAACAGTATTTGTTCAGGTCGATACTCCAGAATCGACCAGACAGGTCGCTGAAATATACGAAAGGTATCAAAAGATTGAGGTGGGGGAAAGTACCTGTTTATCGCCACTCGTTCAGCTTTTTAAGTGCGAAGATTCTGTTTATAAATTGTCACAGCTTCTGGAACATTTAAATCACGGTGGACGCATCAAGAAAGTATTTAAAGTACATTTGACTGACGAGTTTACTGCCATAGCGGCATATTCTCTCGAAGAAATTGAACAACGATTAGTCTATTTATCAGATGTTAAAAGGAGATAAAATCATCCTTCGGGCGGTGGAACCATCGGATGCAACGACGCTCATGTTGTGGGAAAATGACACGGACAATTGGAAGGTGACCGATACGGAAGTACCTTTCTCCCTTCAAGGTATTATGCAATTGATTGACCAGCAACAACACATTCGTTCGACAGGTCAATTGCGCTTTATGATCTGCGAGTTGAGCTCCGGGAATTCAGTTGGTGCCATTGATTTGTACGATGCCGATTTTCGACATGGCAATGCGTCCATCGGAATATTAATCGGCGATGTTTCGGCAAGAAAAAAAGGATATGCAGCTCAGGCGATTCAGCTTGTGTCGGAATATGCAGAGAAAATCTTAGACCTTTACACTGTTCAATGTTCCATCCAAGCTTCGAATGTGGAAAGCGTTCAATTGTTTGAAAAGTCAGGATTCACTAAAGTTGGTGTTCGAAAGGATTGGTTTCGATTGAATGGTAAACGCGAAGATGAAATTATTTATCAGTTATGTCTAAAAAGAGAATCATAATTATCGCCGTGGCTGCGGTATTGCTTATTGGAGGTATTATTGCCATTCCCAAAATTGGCTTATTCCTAAAGAGCAGAAAAGAATCTGTCAATGAAAAGCAAGTGACCTTTTTCCTGAAAGAGAAAACTTCGGTTGAGCAATTGGCTTCCGCGCTGAAAGAGGCGGGAATTATCGATGATCTTGATGCCTTTCAGGATGTCGCTGAATACAAGGGTTTGGATGAATCGAAAATTGCCTTAGGTAAATACATGATCGATCCAAAGACACAATACAGAAATTTATTAAATGGTTTTACCTTAAATGAGGCAGGC
>CANHQC010000260.1 GCA_947462695.1 Flavobacteriales bacterium
AAAGAAAAGTTCTGTCAATTATGTGTTCGTATTCTACCGAGCAATGGTCATCTTTGCTGAAAAGCATTTTTCGCAATCGAATGCAAAACTGTTCTCATTTTTAATCAATTTGGCCATTTATTTTCGGGCCTCCATTGCCATCCTTTACCGATTTGTTAAAAAATCGTTTCTCATGGCCGTTGATTTCTTCCTTACCTTATTTATGCTTTACGGATTAAAGGAATTATGGGCAAAGGAGAGCATATTATTTCCGGACAAGTTGATACAATGGATGTTCCCTTTATATGCTGGGATTTGGTTTGTAGGAAACTTATTTTCAGGAACTTATGACTTTCCTTTTCGTATATTGAATGTATTAAAAGGGACATTTTTCGGGACATTGATTATACTCGTATTGTATGCACTTTTCCCAAATGCATGGCAATTTTCACGCTTATTCATTTTCACTGGTACGCTTTCTTTGGTTGGATATTACCTTGTTAGTCGTTCCTTATTGCACTTCCTAATAGGTGGAAAGTACAGTTTGGCGAAAGTGAGGAAAAAGAAATTTGCCATAGTTGGATCTGAGAAGGAATGCCATCGTGTAGAATCTATTTTGAAAGCGTCTTACACTGATTTTGGAGAAGTGTTTTTTGTTGGAACTGCGCATGAATCACAGTCAAGTGCCATTGGAACGATTGATCAATTGGATCAAGTGGTGTTTATTCATTCCATTGACGAAATTGTCTTTTGTGCCAAGGACACAACAGCCCATCAAATTATTGACTGGATGACTAAAATTAATTCATCCAGAATTGATTTTAAAATTGCACAACCCGACAGTTTTTCTCTTATTGGCAGCAACTCAATTGACTCCGCAGGCGATTTATACGTGATGGAAATCAACACAATAAATAAGGCTGAAAAAAGAAGAGTAAAACGATCGTTTGACATAACTTTTTCGTTTTTATTACTCCTGTTATCATGGTTTATTGTTTGGTTCATGAAGGATAAAAAACGGTTTTTAAGCAATGTATTTTTAGTCTTATTCGGATTTAAATCTTGGGTTGGTTATGCACAAATCCATGAAAAACCGCAACCAGATGTTCTTCCCAAAATAAAAAATGGAATTCTTTATCCAGGAATTGAATTCGACGATTTGACGATGGAGCGAGCAGATAAAATGAATCTGCTGTATGCAAGGGATTACACAATATGGAAAGATGTTGAAATTATTCTAAAGAACTTCAACAAATTGGACAGATAAAAGCAGCGTTAGTTCAGCGTATAAATTGAATTTTCGTTACTTTTGCCTCGATTTTTTAATATCACTGAACAATAATTTATGGCACAGATAGAAATCAGATTACCCAAAATGGGGGAAAGTGTTACTGAAGCAACCATTACCAATTGGTTGAAAAATGTGGGGGATCAAGTTGCAATGGACGAGCCACTTGTGGAGGTAGCAACTGATAAGGTAGACAATGAACTTCCGTCTGAGGCTGCAGGGACATTAATCCAAATACTTTTTGAAAAAGATCAAGTTGCTCAAGTAGGTGATGTAATCGCTATTCTTTCGACAGGTGGTGATTCGATTATCGAGACTTCAGCTCCATCAAAAGATATTGCAGAAGATTTAAATATAAAAACAGATACAACCCCAGTTAGCTCAACCCTATCTGATCATTCGGCATCTATTAACCTAGAGAAAAATGGACCATCTGGAAAATTCTATTCTCCTCTTGTACGAAGCATCGCAGAGAAAGAAGGCGTATCCATGCAAGAGCTAGAGCAATTGAATGGCAGTGGTCAAGCAGGTCGCGTAACTAAAAAAGACATTCTTGATTTTGTTCAAAATAGATCAACTGGTCATGTTCAATCTGCAAAGGTTAATGAAAACAATGCTTCAAAAACAGCTACATCAACTGTTTCGACACCAGTAGAATCAAGTTCAGTTGCACATATTAAAGGCCCGGTCGTATTGCCAAATCCAGGAGATGAGATCATCGAAATGGATCGTATGCGAAAAATCATTGCTGAGCATATGGTAATGTCAAAGCATGTTTCTCCGCACGTAACATCGTATGTAGAAGCTGATATGACAGCAATTGTTAACTGGAGAAATTCGGTTAAAAAAGATTTTTTAAAACGCGAAGGTGAGAACATCACATTCACGCCAATTATCATTGAAGCGATCGTAAAAGCGATTAAAGACTTCCCTATGATCAACATTTCCGTGAGCGGAACTACGATTATTAAGCGAAAAGATATCAATATTGGAATGGCAGCAGCTTTACCTTCAGGAAATCTTATCGTACCTGTAATAAAGAATGCTGATCGCATGAATTTAGTTGGCTTGACAAAATCAGTAAATGAGATGGCAAACAACGCCAGAAATAACAAATTGAAACCTGAAGATATTCAAGGTGGAACATTTACTGTTACAAATGTCGGAACGTTCGGTAATGTCATGGGAACACCAATTATAAACCAACCTCAGGTGGCTATTTTAGCGCTTGGTGCAATACGTAAAGTTCCCGCTGTAATTGAAACACCTGATGGTGATTTTATCGGTATACGCCACAAAATGTATTTGTCTCATTCATACGATCATAGGGTTGTTGATGGATCATTGGGAGGTCAATTTGTACGAAGAGTAGCGGACTACCTCGAGCAGTTTGATCCAAATAGAGAATTGTAATTGATCAATAACAGCCTCATCTGAGGCTTTTATTGTTTAAATAACAATAATTTAGCCTTAAATGATTGTAAGATTTGTTGACTTTTCGTAACCTTGACACACAATACTACTAAGTTTTAAAAAATGCAATTTACAACACAAGTTAAAGCGATGAAAAACGTTATAGTAATCTTTCTTCTCTACTTTTTTCCACTAAACATATTCGGGCAAATTACTTCGGAAGAATTAAACAAACTCCTTGAACGTGGAAATGAAGCTCAATTAGTTAGTGAAAATTCACGCTTACTTCAAGAAGGCTATTTTTATTCTGCGGATCTAATCGCTGATAAACTTTTGCTTATTTCGCCCAATTCGGCAAATTACAACTATCGAAAGGGATTTGGATTGCTCAAATTACGTAAAAACCCTTCTGAGATCGTTGCCTACTTAGAAAAAGCAATTACAGATACCGATGCTTTGTACGATGCGTATAGTTCAAATGAAAAAAGTGCACCTATTGATGCGTATTTTCACCTTGGTGATGCCTACCATTTGAATGAATCATTCCAGAAAGCTATTGATATGTATTCCCTTTTCATTTCGAAAAGTCAAAAAAAATCAGAAATCATTCCAGTCGCTAAAACGAAAGTAGCCCAATGCAGCAATGGGATGGAAGCACTCGAGAAACAAAGCTCCGCACAACTCAAAAATTTGGGCAGTAAAGTAAACACCGAATTCGCTGATTACTCGCCTGTTGTGTCACTTGATGGATCTGTACTTTATTTCACCTCTAAACGACCATGGGCAAGTGGTGAAAGCGATGGCTTCAAAAACCCCCAGCTCAATGAATACCCGGAAGATATATATGTGAGCTACATGAATCTTTCGGACTCTTCATGGGAAAATCCAACGCGATTAGAGATTTGTAAAGCTGAACGAAATGAAGCATCACTTGCAGTGAGTGCTGATGAACGTAAGATCCTAATTTATAGTGACTCAACCGGTTTGGGTGATATTTACTATTCGGATTTTTACTCGAATAAATTCAATTCCATTACCCGTTTAGAAGA
>CANHQC010000261.1 GCA_947462695.1 Flavobacteriales bacterium
GATACGGCCTTCGCTTTGATTCAGATTATTGATGATGTGATTTTCTACGTTCCAAATTCATTTACGCCTGATGGTGACATTGTAAATCAAACCTTTCAACCTGTATTTACTTCAGGATTTGATCCGGCAGAATATTCCTTACGCATTTTTAACCGTTGGGGTGAGGTTGTTTTCGAATCGAATGATGCCACAATCGGCTGGGATGGTGGTTACGGCATGGGATCGAATTATCGCATGATGCAGGACGGTGTATATACGTGGAAAATTGAATTTACTGTCCTTCAAACCGATGAGCGCATCATGAAAGTGGGGCACGTGAATTTGTTGAGATAGACGTTTTCAACAGTGTTCCCTTCGTAAAAACAAAGAGCACAACACCCTCTTAAACTATAGGAAACATAAGGCATCCACCTTTGTATAAAACAAAGTGATGGAACCTAAAAAACGAAAACTAGAGGTTGTAGTAATCTCTGATATACATCTAGGTACATTTGGTGCTCAAGCAAGTGATTTAGCCGAATACTTAAATTCAATCGAACCCGATATTCTCGTATTAAACGGCGACATTATCGATATTTGGCAATTCAACAAACGTTACTTCCCGAATAGCCATATGGCAGTCATTCGTGCGATATTTAGCCTTCTATCTAAAGGAACAAAGGTTCAATATATCACGGGGAATCACGATGAAATGTTGCGCAAATTCAATGGATTTTCCTTGGGTGATTTCACCATACAAAATAAGATAGTACTTAACCTTCCTACGGGGAAAGCCTGGGTTTTTCATGGAGATGTTTTTGATACATCAATGAAACAATCTAAATGGATCGTAAAATTAGGTGGCTTTGGATATGATCTATTGATTCGAATCAATTCAATCGTGAATTGGTGCAGTGAGCGAATGGGTCGTGGCCGCGTTTCCTTGTCTAAAAAGGTTAAGGATAGTGTCAAGGGAGTGATTAGTTACATCAATAATTTTGAAGAAACGGTGTCTGAAATCGCCATTTCCAAAGGCTATCAATATGTCATATGCGGACACATTCATCAACCAAAAATTCAAGAAATGTCTAGCAAAGAAGGGCAAGTCTGTTATTTAAACTCAGGGGATTGGGTTGAAAATAGAACTGCATTAGAATATGTTGATGGAGCTTGGTCACTTTATACGCATCAGGACAATAAAACAAAGCGAGATCGAAAACCAGACGAAAAAAATCATTTGAATTACGAGCATCTATATAATGATGTAATCATGGACAATGCCTATTCTCTAAATTTTGTTGAGCTATGAAAATATTATATGGTATCCAAGGCACAGGGAATGGTCATGTTGCCCGAGCACGTGAAATCTTACCCGAACTAAAAAAGCATGCCCAAGTTGATGTAATTTTAAGTGGCAATCAAAGTCAATTAGATCTTGGTTTTGAGGTGAATTATCAATCGGAAGGTTTAACATTTAAATCATCAAAAAAAGGTCGCATTGCTTATTTGAAATCTATTTTTACAAGCAGTCCAATTGATTTAATTCGAGATATTCGTCAACTTCCTGTCAAAAAATACGACTTAGTTATTTCCGATTTTGAACCCGTTTCGTCATGGTCGGCACTGATCAATGGAGTTCCTTGTATTGAAATGAGCCATCAAGCTGCAGTTAGTCATGCATTGGCCCCTAAACCAACTACTATTGATCGGATTGGTTCCTATGTGCTATCACACTATAGTCCAGCAAAGAAAAAATACGGTTTTCATTTTGAGTCTTTTGCTCAAGACATCTTCACCCCTGTTATTCGAAAAGATGTTAGGCTGTTGAATCCAGAGAATCAGGGTTACTATTCCGTCTACCTACCTTTTTATGCCGACGAATACTTAATTCGTTTTTTACAGCAATTTGATGTTAAGTGGCATCTATTTTCTAAATCAGCCAAAGGAATTGCGCAGCATAAGAATGTTCAAGTTCAACCAATTGAAAACGCTGCATTCTTAAAGAGTCTTGAAAAATGCGAAGGAGTATTATGTGGTGCTGGATTTGAACTGCCTTCAGAGGCACTCTTTCTTGGTAAAAAATTGATGGTAATTCCCATGCATGGGCAATACGAGCAACAATGCAACGCTGCCGCGCTTCAAGCGATCGGTATTGATGTACTTGACTCGCTAGATTTGATTCATCACAGGACAATTAATTACTGGATTGGCAAACCATGTCATAAGAACATGACCAATTATCCTGACCAAACAGACCTCATTATTGAAGGAGTAATTAGCGAATTTGAAAATCATCTGATCCAGTCAGAAATTTCAGCACCTAGTCGCATGGAGCTGCTTCGGTATTTTATCTAAAAATTCCTACAATAAAAAAGGGGGATTGCTTACACAATCCCCCTTTTTTTGCATTACAAACTAATTTATTCTTTGATTATTCGAACAGTCGTGATTTCAACTCCGTGTATCATTAGTGTGTATATTCCGCTGGTATAATTTGATAAGTCAAGAGTAAATTCATTCAGGTTATTCATGAACTCAAGCACCAATCTTCCTTGTGCATCGAGCACAACATATTGAACTTCTTCATTTATCATATTTGTGATGTGGAACAATCCCATTGAAGGATTTGGGTAGACATTCAAGGAAGCTTGATTGTTTTCATCTATTCCTAAACAAGCGTCACTATTTACTACAACAATATCATTGTCAGTACAACCAAATTCATTGGAAACGGTCAATTGATAATTTCCTGCGCCCGGAGCGTTGGTACTTGAAGTTGTCGAACCTGTATTCCATTGGTAGGTTGAGAATCCAGCAGGTCCATTCAAGGAAATCGGGAAGTTATAAGTACAAACTGTAGTATCAGCACCTAAATCGATACTTGGTAATGGATTGACCGTAACCTCGATAGAATCACTCGAAACACAACCACTTGCATTTGTTCCAGTGACAGCGTACACTGTTGTTGAAGGATTCAGCACGACAGAGATTCCATTAGCAACCGAATTAGTCCAAGAGTAGGTATTGGCGCCGCTTCCGTAGAAAACAACACTTTCGCCATAACAAACAAGTGTATCCGTTACATTGGCTACAACAAAAGGAAGTGCTGAAACCTCGATGTAAACAGATGAAGTGTCTTGACATCCATTCAGATCTGTTCCTGTAACGATGAACGTAGCACTTTCGATTGGCGTAATCGATGTATTCTCAACCACACTTGTGTTCCACTCGTAGCTATTCCCTCCTACTACCGACAATACGGTTGTATCTCCAAGGCAAAGTGAATAATCTGTTGCAAATGCTGTAATTTCAGGCAGTTCATTAACGGTTATTGTTTGAACAGTTGATGTGTCAATACATGAATAGAAAATACTATTTACAGCAACTTGATACGCTCCGGATGTTGACGTGCTCAAACTCAAATCATTCGCATTCACAATTGGCTGCCCATCTTGAATCCATTGGATGGTGCTTGAAGGCGAACCAGCAATAGCCATTGTTGTTGAACCTCCTTCACAAAATTCACTCACAGACGTTGTAATTTCTGCTCCGGCAATATCCGCACATGTATTGACCTGATAGATAGACAAAGTACTACTCACTTCATTGGCTAGGATAAGGATTGACTCTCCATTTGGTGAGTTTTGAGCAGGAATATAAATGATACCCTCTGTTCCTAAATCTGGACCAGAAGAAGTGGTTGATCGATTGTTGTAATAACCAACGTACA
>CANHQC010000262.1 GCA_947462695.1 Flavobacteriales bacterium
CATTAGGCCGATGTGGAATTCGGCTAAATCGTCAATTTCCGTTTCTTTATTCCATTTGATCCAACGCATATTTTTAGTCGTGAAATCGGGTGCTTGGTTCGAAATGATTCGGAATTCAATGTCAAACTCATCGTGAAGTTGTTCGATAATTGGAAGTAATTCGTTCAGGTATTTTTGAGTAGTATGCGTTCCTGTCCAACCAATAATCGTTGTTGCAAGGTCATGATTGACTAATCTATTGTGCATGTTAACCGTATCTATGCTTGTCGGAATTACCATCACACGGTTAGTGTATTTTCTGGCATATTCGGCGAGGTATTCATTACCGGCAGTAACAATTTTTGCCCATTTCATGCAGTAATTTACTTTCCAGTAGGCTTTCAACCAGTGAAAACGTTTGTTGCTTTCACTGTAATTGGGCATCCAGATGGCATCATCAAAGTCATACACGAAGGGTTTACGCCAAACTTTTGAAATCAGCCATTCAAATACTGGTGGACCGACATGCGCAACTTCCCGATGAATGAAAACGGCATCTGCCCGATGAAGATGAAAAAACAAAGAAAAGCGTTTAAAAAATGAACGTAAAACGGCAATACTCTTTGCTACCAAGGCGCCTTTGAGGTAAAGAGTCTGCCAGTCTTCATAGGAATAGAAAGGGATGAATGTAAGTTCTACGCCTTCCTTCTCAATGTCTTTCATGTATTGCTCAAATCGAAACCGCTGAGAAGGTGCTTCATGCATGGGATAGGGAGCAAGAATATACACGCGTTTTTTCATCGGTCGAAAGTACAAATTGCCACTTAATTCTTAGTTGTTTTGTTCCAAATTCGCTGATAAACGGAAGCATATTTTTCTACACCACTTTCCAAATCGAAAAACGATTGAGCTCCTTGTATCGCATGTTCAGGTTTGACGGTTGATAAGGATTGAAATGCTTCTGCATAGGACGTTTCATCAAATGAGTCGACAGCAGCACCGCAAGCATACGCCGACACAAGTTGTGCGGTATCTCCAACTCCGGAATTGCAAATAATTGGAACTCCCATGGCCATGATTTCGGCTTGTTTAGTCGGACTTGAAGCTTGCTTCGAAAAGCTTGGACGAATAAAAAACACGGAATGGTGAAATTGAGCAATCAGCGCGGGAATTTCTTCACGTTGAGCAGAGAACACGCTGTAGCGATCACGTGGAATCCCTTTTTCTTTTGCGTAACGATCGACGATTGTACGGTCATCTTGTGTGACCACAACAAAATGAAAGTTTTCGTGCTTCTTCCGCAGCCAATTAAAGTAGTCGAACATTTCTTCGATCAAGTACCACGTGCCTAATGAGCCAATGTAACCAACCAATTGCGTTTTTTCATCGAGTTTCAATTGGTTAATGAGCGAAGGTGACTTTTCGATTTTTTCCAGGTTGAATAAAGATAAATCTACACAACACGGAATGACTTCTATATCAATGGAGGATGGAAGCGTTTTCCACGATTCGATTTCCTTTTTCCCAGCGTTTGTTAATGAAATGGTTGCTGCTGCTTGAGTTAAAAAGTCGACCTCTTTTCGTTTGAAAAAGGAATAGACGGTTTTAAAAATTGGATTTTTCAAGTTCCAAATACCACCTTCAATGCGTTCATCAGCCCAGAATCCACGCATATCAAACAAAAAAGGAACAGAAAGTCGCTTGGTGAAATGCAATCCAATTAGCGAGGAAAGATAACTTCGGCAATGAATGAGTGAAAAAGGGTGTTGTTTATGCAACTGACGTGCTTTTTTCCGCATGCGCATAACGTCATATATCGTGGACAGTAAAGGAGGCGATTTTGTATAACTTATTGGATGCCAGCTAATGCCCGCTTCGCTACAAATGGATTCAATTTTCGCATGATGGGATTCGAACCGTTCTTTTTTCTCAAAACTGATGAGGTGAAAATTGATTCCTTTTTTAGAAAGTCCAGTTAAATAGGGTAGAACCTGCGATTGACCCAGCGGATCAGTCATCCCGTCGTAGGAAATGTAGAGTACATTTTTCATCACTTTTTCATCCAGCGTTCGTACCACATTTGAAACATGAAGACGTACCAGAGTTTCACGTCCAATTCTGTTTTCCCGCCATAAAAGGCTTCTTTCATCGAAGAAACAGCCTCCCAATTCAACAGGCCATGTTGTTCAATTTTTTCCTTATTGACAAATGCTTCAAGGGAGTCACGTAGTTCATTTCTCAACCATTTACCGATAGGAATGGCAAAACCCATTTTCGGGCGATCCATAACTGATTTAGGGATATGGCGGTGAACGATCTCTTTCAAAAGGAATTTCTTCTCTCCCTTGTGGTATTTTAAGTCGTCTGGCAATTGAGCCACGTATTCAATAAGCGTATGATCAAGGAAAGGTTCACGACCTTCTAAGCTAAACGCCATGGTGGCACGATCCACTTTTTGAAGGATGTCGTCCACTAAGTACGTTTGATAATCGATGGCCATCATGTAGCGCAGTGGGGTATAAAATTCTGCACGCAATTCCTTGGAAAGGTATGCCGAATGTTCCGTTGATTGAGGTGAATGTCCAACCAATTTTTGCAACTGATCTGCTGAATATTGGCGACTCAAACTCAACATGATGCGCTCTGGAGAAGGATCCCGTAAAATCCCTTTCAGTTTTTCGTACCGATTGGCAAAATTGTACTTGTTTTTCAACACAGGAATCCGTTCAGCTGGAAGTATATCCATTCCAAAAGCTGCAGTATTTCTAACCCATGACGGAAGAGATGAAATCGTTTTACCGAAGCGCATAAGGTAATCGTAGCGGTTGTAACCCGCGAACAATTCATCTCCCGCATCGGCGCTCAGCGCAACTGTAACATGTTGTCGGGCTACTTTACTCACAAGCATCGTCGGCAGCGCACTGCTGTCCCCAAACGGCTCATCATAGAAAAAGGGAAGGTCGTTGAGAAGAGAAAGTACATCATCAGTTGTGCACGGTATTTCCGTATGATCGGTTCCCAAGCGCTTGGCAATTTCTTTGGCAAATGGTGCCTCATCCAGTCCGATGGAAGGCACAGAAACCGTAAATGTCTTCAGTTTTTCGGTTCGGTCGTTTTGCAAAAGTGCCGCAACACTCGTACTGTCATAACCGCCACTTAGGAAAACTCCAACTGGAACATCTGCGACCATCCGATAATCGAATGCTGTTTTTAACTTTCCTTCAGTTACCTGTATTGCTTCTTCAAGTGAAATTTCCAATTGAGGGTGGTTGTATGCGTCGTAAACATTCCAGTACTGGTGTGTATGAATGGTTGAATCGGTTAAATCCATGGACATCCAATGACCCGTAGCCAGTTTGTGCGTATCCTTGAAAATGCTTTTTGTACCAGGTATGTTCCCGTATTGCATAAAATCTGCTACAGCGGAAGGATCAATGCTTTTTTCGAAGGCTGGATGTTCATGAAAGGATTTTAATTCTGAACCGAACAGTAAGCAGTTGTTTTTCCAATAATAAAATAGCGGCTTCACGCCAGCTCGGTCGCGAACAACGTATACTTTTTGTTGTTGACGATCGACCAGCACAAAAGCAAACATGCCAATGAAACGATCGATTAGCTGAATTCCCCATTGCGCATAAGCATGAAGGATAACCTCCGTATCTGAATGTCCAGTGAATGAATGACCTAAATCAATCAACTCTTTTTTAATCTCCCTATAGTTGTAG
>CANHQC010000263.1 GCA_947462695.1 Flavobacteriales bacterium
ACTACTAAATGTACTAGCCGATTTTCATGTCGTTCAGTTTAGTGGTATCGAACCCAATCCGGAATACCAAACCTTAATGAACGGTGTCGAACTGTTTAAAAAAGAACAATTAGACTGCATTCTTGCTGTTGGAGGAGGATCTGTAATAGACGGGGTTAAATTCATGACGGGCGCTATAAAATACGCTGGTAATCCTTGGGATGTGCTCGAGAAAAAAGATGGATGTCTTTTTGAAGATGCGGTCCCTTTTGGTGCGGTCCTCACACTCCCAGCTACAGGATCTGAAGCCAATTCAGGTGCCGTTATCAGTCGGTCAGAATGGAAGCAAAAACGTGCGATGGGTGGACCGCTGTTCTTTCCAAAATTTGCGTTCTGTGACCCAACTGTTGTCGCAACTTTACCAGAACGTCAACTCGCAAATGGTGTGGTGGACGCATTTATGCATACGCTGGAGCAGTACATTACGGTTCCAACTGGCAATTTATTACAAGAACGTCAAGCGGAAGCCATTTTACTGACCCTTAAAGAAGTAGGTCCGTTGGTGATGAAAGATCCGTCGAACTATGAATTGGCTGCCAACTTGATGTGGTCGGCAACACATGCGTTGTTAGGCTTTTTACGTTGCGGTGTTCCAACCGATTGGACAACACACATGATCGGTCATGAATTGACAGCGCTTTACGGCATAGATCACGCCAGAACGTTGGCGATTATAGCTCCTCGACTTTACGAAAACCAGTTTGAAAACAAAAAAGCAAAGTTGGTTCAATACGGGAAACGCGTGTGGGAGTTGACAGGAACAGACGACGAAATCGCGCATCAGGCAATAGCAAAGACGGAGGCATTTTTCCATCAATTGGGAATTCCAACGCACATTTCAAGCTACACAGAAAGTGGCGATGAAGCGCCAGAAATAATCCGAAACCGCTTTATTGAACGTGGTTGGACAGCAATGGGTGAACGCCAAGTTATTACAACGGATGATGTGTTCGCCATTGTGGAAAAAGCGCGTTAATTTTCGTAAATGATTCATACGTACACAGAGCCGAATGACCGAATTCTGGATCTACTCACAGAAACAGTTCTCGGTACAAATGGGTCGCGTTACCAGCATTTAGATACAGCACACCGCATTTTCGAAGCTGATAATCCGTTGTTCTTGACTGTAGAACGCAACAACCGCGTTTGGGGAAACCTCACATTTTGTCGAAGAGGGGAGGACTGGTACATTCGGTATTTTGCTTTCCGATCGTTTTTGCAAGCCGGAGGTACTGAGAAATCTTCCGAACGTTCGCAATCAGTCATTAAGCAATCGCTGCAGCACTTTTTTGATGCCGTTTTTTCGGGAAACAGTGAATATGGAAATGTGCAATCTATGTACGCGTATATCGACCCTCGAAATGAACGAAGCAAATGGATGAGTGAACATTTTGGATTTCAAGTAATTGGAACCTTGGCTACCCAATCGTTTAGTCGTTTAAGTCCAAAAAAAAGCAGACGATTTGTAGAAATTAACGACACCAATCTTGGTGATGCTATTTTAGAGAAAAAGCGCGATTCGCACCGCTATTTTTGTGCTGCACACATTTCAAAACCGCCATTTTATGGGTTAATTTCTGAAAGTGGTGAACTCTTGGCACTGGTTAAATCCACCAAGGTTAACTGGAAAATAGAACGGCTACCCGGTCGCTTTGGTGGACTATTGAAATCAATTTTACCATTTGTACCGTTGATCAGGCGATTGATTAATCCCAATAAATTCACCTTTCTCGTTCCCGATGTTTTATATGTGAAGGATAATTCGCACGAAATACTAAATGAGCTTTTCGAGGCGCTACTTGAAAAGGAATCAGTGAATGTATTGTTGTGGTGGATTGACAATGTAGATCCACTTTATTTATCCATTCAGTCTAAAATGAATTGGGGAATGTTGCATCCAGTTCTTGGTGTGCAGCCTGTAGATGTTGTTCAGCGCACCTCAAAACCGGAGCAAACGAACGCAGTAAAACCACAATTTGTATCTGCCTTTGATATGGTATGAGTGGAATAAGTGATCAATTCCTATCTTTGTTTACATGAAATTCTTGATTGTTGGTCTTGGTAATCCTGGTATTGAATACGCAGAAACACGTCATAATATTGGGTTTAAAGTCGTTGAGTCCCTTGCAAAAGAACTTGGGGGTTCATTTTCTACCGGACGTCTAGCAGATCGCGCAGAGGTCAAATTCAAGGGAAAAACGTTGATTCTGATTAAGCCGACGACCTACATGAATCTCTCCGGTAAAGCAGTGAATTATTGGTTGCAAGCTGAAAAAATCAATCGTGATAAATTGCTTGTGATTACAGACGATATCGCGTTGCCTTTTGGAAAATTGAGAATGAAAGGAAAGGGAAGTGACGGCGGTCATAATGGACTTAAAGATATACAACACGTATTGCAAACACAGGAGTATGTGCGACTTCGCTTTGGTGTAGGCAGTGATTTTTACAAAGGTCAACAAGCGGCTTATGTATTAGGAAAATGGTCAGAGGAAGAAATTGATTTGTTGGAAGAACGCATCCAAATTGCTTCGGAATTCGTCAAGGGATTTGCAACAATTGGTCTTTCACAAACGATGACAAATTGGAACAACAAGTAATTTATTCACCACACATTATGAGCATATTAAGTAGTCATTTTCGATTGGTTTTTAGCGCATTTCTGGTATTCGTAATAGCCTCATGCGAATCAGAATCGGATGTGGTAGAGGAAAAGAACAATGCAGCAGGATTAATGTCAAAACTGGAAGCAGCCAATATGTTGCGTGATACGGTTTTGTATACCTCATTAAAAAAAACAGTCGAAGCGGAAATAGAGAAAGGCGACATTCAACTAAAATTTTATTATCAAACACACCAGGCCAATCAATTAGCTGTTGAAGGGGATTTTGATAAAGCTGAAAAATTATTAAAAGAAACAATCAAGGAGGCGGAAGGCGCAAAAGAGTTCTTCTCTGTTGCATCGTGTTACGGCACATTAGGAAGGATAGCCTTTTTCAAAAGTGAAAAGGATCAAGCGATTGACTATTGGAAAAAAAGTGTGGCTGTTGCAGAAAAGCACCACATTGACGAACACATTCCACCTATGCTCGGGAACCTTGGAGTTGTATACTTGAACATGGGTTATGCCAGTACCGCATCTTATTATTTTTTAAAGTCCCAGTCTTACATGGAAAAGATGGGTAAGAAGAATGAGAATTATTACGTTAATCAAATAAATATCATAAATGCCTATTGTTCATTGAATCAATATTCAAAGGCAATGAAAATGATGCGTACTATTGATCAGCATTATTCCGATAAAATCAGGTACTTATATTTTTCCAATCTGGCTTCCATTCATATGGAGTTGAATGATCGGGAAAAGACAGCCATGTATTTGGATTCCAGCCGTTTTTGGCTTCGAAACAATAAGGAATACGCCTTAAATCAATTGGAATTGGAACTGGAAAGCGCATGGCATTTTGATTTTAAGGACCGTCTCGAAAAAGGAATCGCGGATTATTTGAGTGATAAATCCCAAAAATCATTGACGTTGAAATGCACATTTAATCGGGCTTACAAACGCATAAATGGGAAGTTCTATGATGGCTTGAAAGAAGTTGAAAATTGGAAAAAGGAGTTGATTCCAACTGATTATAT
>CANHQC010000264.1 GCA_947462695.1 Flavobacteriales bacterium
GCCAATCAGAACTACCATTTCAAAGTTTTTGCATTTAATGGTCCTGCTGGTTATGAGAATTACTTAACTGCAAATCCAGCAACGGGTTCAGTAACAAGTGAAGGTGCGCAAATTGGCTCTTATTATAGTGCGCTATCTACCGCATCACCTACTTTCGTTACTAATTTGTCTGGGTTAATTAATCCGCATACGGTTGTTTCTTACTTTAATTACAAGCAAACAATGATGAACCAATTTGAAGTGCGAGACACAACAAATGGACAATCAGTTGTTATATGTGCATACTCAGGAGAGAAGAAGGTATTCAACGATCCATTTGATTGGTCGGCATTAGGTTATTCTCGCGAGCACACCTATTCTCACTCATGGATGCCAACTTTCCCAGCTGATAATCCTGAGAAACCAGAGTATAACGATCAGCACAATTTATACCCAACGAACTTGCAACAGGCAAATACACCGCGAAGTAATTTGCCATTAGAAGAAGTTACAGGAAGTACCGTATTCACCTATTTAGAGGGATCGGTTGGGTATAATTCATCAAACCAGTTGGTTTATGAGCCAAGAGCTTCACAAAAAGGAAACGCAGCTCGCGCAATTTTCTACATGGCTACATGTTACAATGGCGTAGCAGGAAATAACTGGCAAATCCCGACAAATCAAAGTCAAGCTTCTTTAAAGAATTGGCATTTTAATGATCTTCCGGATAATTATGAAATTGCCAGAAATGAATACATTTTCAGTCTTCAAGGAAATAGAAACCCATTTGTTGATTCAGTTCAATACGCTTGTCACGTGGATTTTTCGAATATGACGTACCTGTCCGAATCATGTTATAATGGCGTTGAGGAACAATTAAATGCCAATCTAGTTGTCTTCCCAGTACCATCAAATGATGTGGTGTATATTCAAGTCAATGGACTAACAATTGATTCTTATACATTGATCGACATGAATGGAAAAGTAGTGGAGCACAAAGAAAACACATCGTTGCCAGTAGTTCAATTGAATGCGAAAAAATTTAAAAGTGGATCGTACGTATTGATCGTTCATACCGCTATCGGGGATGTTCAACGTCAAGTGGTGATCAACTAATTTCCCGTGTGGAAGTTTTACATATTAATAGTGAGTGGAGCAGGTCTGTTGGCCTGCTCTTCTTATCATATAACTAAGGTAAGTTCCGATATTCAGCCACTTGATTCACTTGTTCAGATAGAACAATCTGTAGATCAGTTGATTGCACCTTACAGAGATACACTACAGAATGAAATGGGTAACGTTGTGGCAACTTCTCCATTGGACATGGTGGTTGGAAGACCTTCAAGTGTGCTTGGGAATTGGGTAGCAGATGCGCTGTTTGTCAATCAAACAAAGACTGTTCGACTTAGACAACCAGTGATGTGCGTGTTAAATACTGGAGGCATTCGCTCGACGATCAATAAAGGAGATATCACGCTTGGAGATATGTACCGAATTATGCCGTTCGACAATGAAGTTGTTTGGGTAGAACTACCTGCCACGAGTTTACTTGAAATCGAAAGCTACCTGCGCAAGACAACTGGAGAGCCTTTGGCCAATGCTTCTGTCAAAAACGGAAAATTAATGGTGAATGGCTGGACAGATACCACAACCTGTTTTTGGGTGATTACCTCAGATTACTTAGCGAATGGCGGAGACAAAATGACGTTTTTCTCAAAAAGTCGCGCAGTCAATCGAACAGGTAAATTGTTGAGGGATATATTAATTGAAGAGGCAATTCAGCAACAGTCGCTGGTAGCGGATTCCTCTATTCGTATTCAGTGGTAATGGAAAGAAGGTCTTTCGTAAAGAAATCCATTTTAGTTACTGGTGGTGTAATCATTACTGGTAATTCGATGGCTGCTTCAATGAAACCTTCAGCTGATCGGTTAACCATTTTACATACCAATGATACCCATTCCAACATAGATCCTCTCCCGATGAATCACGCGAAGTATCCGGGAATGGGAGGAGTGGCGAAACGCATGCAACTCATTCAAGCTATTCGCGCCGTTGAGGATCAGGTCCTTTTACTTGACGCGGGGGATATTTTTCAAGGGACACCGTACTTCAACAGGTTTGGAGGAAAATTGGAATTGCAGTTAATGTCGAAACTAGGGTACGATGCGGCAACGATGGGCAATCATGATTTTGACGGAGGATTAGATGGATTTTTAGCTGCTAAACAACACGCGACGTTTCCTTTTTTGTGTGCGAATTATGATTTTGGTCGCACAGTTATTGACGGACAAACAATTCCACATCAGATTTTCAAAAAAGGTAGAATTACAGTGGGTGTTTTTGGAGTAGGAGTAGAGCTAAAAGGCTTGGTTCCTGATAGTAAATTTGACCAAACCATTTACCTTGATCCAATCGCAACGGCAAATGAACAAGCCAGTTTGTTGCGGTCGAAGGGATGTGACGTCGTTATTTGCTTATCCCATCTCGGATTCGAATATCCTGACGAGCGCATTTCGGACCGAATACTAGCAAAATCTACTTCAGGCATAGACTTAATCTTAGGAGGTCACACGCACACTTTTTTGAAAGAACCGGTCGTTGAGCTTAATAACAAAGGTCGACAAGTGGTCATCAATCAAGTTGGCTGGGGTGGCATTCAAATGGGTCGAATTGATTTTGAATTGGAAAAGTCTGTTTTAAACGGGAATAAGCCACTAATTATTAAGTAAAAAACAAAAGGCTACCTCTTTCGAAATAGCCTCCAATGTATGCGTAACGCACTAATTACGCGTTAAGTATTCCTCGTGATATTACAATCTTCTGTACTTCAGATGTACCCTCGTAAATTTGAGTGATTTTCGCATCTCTCATTAAACGCTCAACGTGGTATTCTTTTACAAATCCATATCCACCGTGAACTTGAACTGCTTCAACGGTTTGTTCCATTGCTACTTTCGAAGCATACAATTTAGCCATCGCACTGGATTGACCGTAATCTCTTCCGTTGTCTTTGTCATCCGCAGATCGGTAAACTAACAATCTAGCCGCTTCAATTTCAGTAGCCATATCAGCAAGTTTGAAAGCAATCGCTTGGTGTTTGTGGATTTCTTTACCGAAAGCTTTTCTTTCTTTAGAATACGCTGTAGCCAATTCAAATGCACCTGCCGCAATACCAAGGGCTTGAGCAGCAATACCGATACGTCCACCTGCGAGAACCTTCATTGCGAATTTGAATCCAAAGCCGTCTTCACCAATGCGGTTTTCTTTCGGTACTTTGACATCATTGAAAAGTAACGTATGTGTATCGCTTCCTCTAATGCCCATTTTGTCCTCTTTGGCACCGATGATAAATCCATCCATTCCTTTTTCAATAATGAATGCATTGATTCCTTTATGACCAGCTTCTACGTCTGTTTGCGCAATTACAAGATATACAGATGCTGATGAACCGTTGGTTATCCAGTTTTTCGTTCCGTTTAACAAGTAATAATCTCCTTTGTCTATTGCAGTTGTCTTTTGTGATGTAGCATCCGATCCAGCTTCAGGCTCAGACAAACAAAATGCACCAATCTTCTCTCCTTTAGCAAGAGGTACCAGATATTTTTCCTTTTGCTCCTCCGATCCGAACATTTCTAATCCCCAGCAAACCAATGAATTATTAACGGACATACAGACTGAAGTTGA
>CANHQC010000265.1 GCA_947462695.1 Flavobacteriales bacterium
AATTGCTGGATTAGACGTGGCCTTACTTAAACGGGATATTGAGGGTAGAGCAAAAAGCTTCTTCGAAAAAGACCTTCAATTAGCGGAAAAAATGGGTATTCGTGTTTTCCCAACGTTGGTTATTGAGACTGACGGAATTCCCGTTAAAATCGTTAAAGGTTATCAAACGTATGAAGCCTTGGAGCGTTTAATTCGCCATTACTTGCCACAAGTCGTCAAAAACACAAATTATCCATCACCGGAGGAATTATTCCAGCGGTATACAAACATGACGGAAAAGGAATTTTGTTTTTTACTGAATCTCGGGGAAGAAGAAGGAAAAAAGTTAATCTTTACGCTCTTTGAAAAAGGAGTCATTCAATCTGTTCAAGTCGACCAGGCAGCCTATTGGCGATTAGTTTAGTAACAGAAATTCGTATAGATTTTCAGTTAAACTTTAAAACAGAAAGATCAAACCCGTCAAAAAATCAATAAATCATTGCTAAATTAGTCTTGAGCATATTTCTCTGTAACTCGAGTAAAAACAACAGAAACTTCGCGGCTTTTTTGTTGATGTAAATTATTGGAGAGATCAAGTACTCAAAATTGAACGAAATAATTACTAACCATGAACGAAATAATTTGCCCACACTGCAAAAAAGCCTTTAAAATTGACGAAGCTGGATATGCCGATATCCTTAAGCAAGTGCGCGATCACCAGTTTGAAGAGGAACTAAACAAACGCCTTTCTATCGCTGAAAATGAAAAACAACATGCCGTGCAACTTGCTGAGGCTAATCTAAAGAATTCACTTCAAAACGAACTGGCGCGTAAAGACCTTGAATTGAGTGAACTAAAAGCACAAACGGCAAATGAATTGACGCAACAACTTTCCGCTAAAGAAAAGGTAATTCAAGAACTACAAGCGTCGTTGCAACAAACAGAAATCGAAAAAAAGCTTTCTGTTGCAGAATCCATTAAAGAAATTGAACGTGAGCGCGATCGACTTTCCAACGAATTGAAAACCAAAGAAATGGAAGCGCAACTGCAGGAAAAATCACTTATCGAAAATTTCAATGGGCAGCTTAAAACAAAAGACGATATCATTCGACTGAAAGACGAGGAAATTGCATTGAGAAAAGATATGAAACTCAAGCTCTCCACAAAAATGATTGGTGAAACATTAGAGCAACACTGTGAAACAGAGTTTAATAAATTACGCGCCACTGCCTTTCAGCAAGCCTACTTTGAAAAAGACAATGACTCCAAAACAGGAAGTAAAGGCGATTACATTTATAAGGAATCTGATGCTGCTGGCAACGAAATCATCAGCATCATGTTTGAAATGAAAAATGAAGGAGATGAAACCGCAACTAAAAAGAAAAACGAAGACTTTTTAAAGGAACTGGATAAAGACAGAAACGAAAAAAACTGCGAATATGCTGTACTCGTATCACTTTTGGAAGCCGATAATGAATTGTACAACAATGGAATTGTCGATGTCTCACACCGCTACCCTAAAATGTATGTCGTACGACCGCAGTTCTTTATTCCAATAATTACCTTACTTCGAAATGCGGCAATGAATTCCTTGAAATACAAGGCCGAGTTAGCTGCTGTGCGGAATCAAAATATTGACATCACTCATTTCGAAGACAAAATCAATGCTTTCAAAGAGGGATTCGCCCGAAACTACGAATTGGCTAGTCGTAAATTTCACACGGCAATAGAGGAAATCGATAAAACCATCCTTCATTTACAGAAAACGAAAGATGCCTTGTTATCGTCAGAAAACAACCTGCGGCTTGCCAATAATAAAGCGGAAGATCTGACAATTAAGAAACTGACTCATGGCAATCCGACTATGAAAGCGAAGTTCGATGGGCTCTCTGAAGATATAGAGGATGGGAATACGAATGACTAATTGACAAACACTTCATTATCTTTGCGCAAACTTTAAGCATGAGTAATTCAACACACATCGAACAACTAGGCGAATTTGGACTGATCAAGCACCTGACAAAAAACGTCACATTAAAAAATAGCACGTCCAAAGTTGGTATCGGAGATGATGCAGCGGTGATCGCCTGCAGTGATGAAGAATCAATACTCATTAGTACAGATACGTTAATAGAAGGTGTGCATTTTAACCTCATGTACATGCCCTTGAAGCACCTCGGTTACAAGGCTGTTGCAGTCAATGTTTCTGATATATGTGCCATGAATGGCGTTGCCGAGCAAATAACCATTTCATTGGCTGTTTCGAGTCGTTTTCCTGTGGAAGCATTGGAGGAACTTTACAGCGGTATTGAAGCAGCATGTGCGCAGTATAATGTAGATTTAGTAGGCGGAGATACCACCTCGTCACTCTCCGGATTACATATTACGCTTACAGTAATCGGTAGAGCAAAAAATGAAGTGATTACCTACAGAAACGGCGCAAAAGAATTTGATCTACTTGTTGTATCAGGTGATTTAGGTGCCGCTTACATGGGGCTGCAAGTATTGGAGCGTGAAAAAGAAGTTTTCAAATCTAATCCGAATATTCAACCCGATCTTGATGGCCACGATTACATCATAGAGCGGCAACTTAAACCAGAAGCTAGACAGGATGTCGTTCGTTTCTTAAAAGAACTTGACGTTATACCGACAGCCATGATTGATATTTCGGATGGACTGGCATCTGAAATTCTGCATTTGTGCGAAGCAAGTAATGTGGGTTGTCATGTGTACGACGAAAAGCTGCCGATTGATGGCAAAACCTCACTTACTGCGATTGATTTTAATCTAGATCCGAGTACCTGCGCATTAAACGGCGGAGAAGATTATGAATTGTTGTTCACTGTAAAGCAAGAAGATTTCGATAAAATCAAGGGAAATCCACACATGACGGTTATTGGTCACATGACGAATGCTCAAGATGGCAGGTATTATGTCGATAAAAACGGATCGGCTGTAACCTTGCGTGCTCAGGGCTGGCAGCATTTTGAATAGCCTATACTTGATCCACTCTTTTTGATCGCTGTACAAGTTCGATGAAGGACGTCTCTTTAAACTTAGACTCTGCCCAATGCATCAAGTCGAAATAATCGAATGCGTAATGTTCAAAGGAATCTTCTTTCAATTTACTCAATTGCAGGTATAGCTCCTCCCAACAGTCAAGTTCTTCAAGTTTGGTCGTACACTTCAACCGCTTAGTTAGGAAGTTCAGAAAGGATTGTTCAAAACCATGAAGTCGATTTCTAGACTTTAAAAAACGTTGCGTATTTTTCATCATGTAGGTCAATACATCGTTGTTCTTTAAGTCCAAATGAATCAACATGTGTAACAAATGGGTATAGCTCCGGATATCTTCACTGGCCTCCAATCCGTCATCATTTAAAATCTTGTTCACCCATTTGAGCGCTGCAGATAAATCTCCATTAGCCAATAGAATGGTTGCTACTTTGAACCGGATGTATGACCTACGCGTAGCAGAAATTTTATCGCTGTATTGGTCAAGTTGTCGTCTAATCTCACTTAATTGAGTTGACGTCAACCTGAAACTACCTCGTTGTGTAACTAAACTTAATTCACTACTTGTAACACTTGCAAAGTACTTTATTCTTAAATCTTCGTGCTGTTGCTCTTCAACCAGTGGTAAAGTCGATTTCAATTGCTTGAGCATTGTGTCTGCATCGCG
>CANHQC010000266.1 GCA_947462695.1 Flavobacteriales bacterium
AGAGGTGTTAAATAAGAAAGTTGATGTTGATCAGGATTGCGGGTGGCATCAACAATATCAACAATGTAATTTTCTACTTTTTCGTCTAGGTAAACTGAACGAACGTATTGGCGCATACGAATAACATCTTCACCTTTAAGTATGTGTTTGGCTTTTGGTAAACCTTCTGGTTGAATGTTGGATCGAATGATTCGTTTTTCTTCCTCTTTGCTTGGGTAGCCTAATGAAACTTTCAACATGAACCGATCCACTTGAGCTTCAGGCAATGTATACGTTCCTTCTTGTTCGATTGGATTTTGGGTGGCAAGTACCAAAAAAGGACTAGGGAGGGGAAATGTTTCATCTCCGATGGTGATTTGTTTTTCTTGCATGGCTTCAAGCAGTGCGCTCTGTACTTTAGCAGGAGCCCTATTGATTTCGTCTGCCAGAATAAAATTGGCAAATACAGGTCCTTTACGGATGGTAAAGTTTTCTGATTTTTGACTGTAAATTTGAGTACCCGTGATATCGGCAGGAAGTAAATCGGGAGTGAATTGAATCCGACTATATTTTACATCAACAGCTTCAGCCAACGTTTTTATTGCGAGCGTTTTTGCAAGTCCCGGAACACCTTCTAACAATATATGTCCATCTGCAAAAAGCGCAATAAGTAGGCGATCAATCATGTAATCTTGCCCAACAATGACAGTTGCAATTTCTTTTTTGAGTTGCTGGATTAACTGGTGTTCTAATTGGATTGACTCATGCAATTCACGTAAGGCTTCTGCGGGTGTTGTTTCCATTTGATTTGTGTGTTCCATACAATTGGGCTGAATGTGCAAATTTCACAAGAAAGCTAGCGCTGCACTTGTAAGTGCTGTTAAATATTGTTAACTTGCTTGTATTCAAACTAAACCTATGGAAAATCTCAATCGAGAGTGCCTTGAATGCGGCGATACCTTAAAAGGCAGAAAAGATCAAAAGTTTTGTTCCGATTACTGCAGAAACACGCACAATAATCGACTGAATGAAGACGCGACTAATATGGTGAGGCGAATCAATCGGATACTTCGCAAAAATCGACGAATACTTAGCAGTTTGAATCCAACAGGAAAGCGAACAATTGATGGCTTAGTGCTTGCTGAGGAGGGATTTAATTTTCATTACTTTACCAACGTATATTCAACGCAGAAAGGCTCTAATTACTGGTTTTGTTACGATCAAGGCTACCTTAAATTAGAAGGTGATAAGTACATGTTGGTGCAAAAACAAGATTATATAAAATAAAATTCCGCTGACAAATTGCCCACGGAATTTTATTACCTAACCACTACTACTATATTACTACAAAGCTACTAACAATAATCTAAACATTTTGTTTTATAAATTGAATTTCGCAGTCTAATTTTATGTCATCCGACACGACAATGCTTCCGGCTTCGGTTATGGCGCTCCATTTCAATCCAAATTCACTTCGTTTAATTTTTCCCGAAATGGAGAAGCCAGCTTTCGTTTGGCCATACGGATCTACAACAATACCTCCAAAATCAGCATGCAGTTCAATTGGTTTCGTTACGTCACGGATGGTCATTTCACCTGAAATCACATAATTTTCTTCATCTTTTTTGTTCATACCAGTACTCCTAAATTTAAGTTCTGGATATGTTTCAGCGTTGAAAAAATCATCCGACTTTAAATGTGCATCTCTATCTGCAACTCCAGTATTTATAGAGTCAATTGCAGCTGAAAATGAAAATTCTGCATGGTCAAAATGATCCCCATTTGTGTGTGCTTCTGCATTAAATGTCCCAAACGTGCCGCTTACATTTGTGATCATCATGTGTTTAACCTTGAATCCTATTTGACTGTGTAAGTTGTCAACTGTCCATGTTGTGTTCATCTCTTTTGTCTTTTAAATGTTGAACAAAACTACGGTTGAATCTTCGTGAAAGCATTGACCTATGTCAAGGAATATAGTAAGGTATTATTTCTTATGAAGGAGTTGCTTTTTCATTCTACTCAATGATTCAGGAAGTATTCCCAAATAAGAAGCAATTTGATGTTGTGGTACCAGTTGTTCTATTCCAGGATGCCTTTCAATAAGTTCTTTGTACCGATCATGCGCATTCGCCGATACCGTTAAAAAAAATCGTTTTTGTAAAACAGATAACGTTCGCTGAGCCATAATCCGAAACAACCTTTCTAATATGGGTACTTTTAAGAACAGTTCTTCAATTCCATCTTTGGAAAAAGTGAGAATCCAGCTGTCCTCCAAGGCTTGAACATTGATGTGTGTGGGCTCATGCGTGTTGAAAGAAGCAATGTCTCCAACCCACCAATCTGCAAAACCAAAATAAAGGACGTGTTCAAGTCCTTTTGGATCACTGTAAAATACCCGTAAGGTACCAGATATAACGAATCCATGGTAGATACATTCTTGTCCTTCTTGAATAAAAAATGACTTTTTGGGCAAGTGCCTAAGTTCGAAATAAGATGTGATAACTTCTGATTCATTCTCAGAAATTGGAACACGTTCTTTTATGTATTGAATCAGTTTATGTTTAGCCAGTTCTTCTGTCATCCCTTTTGTTTTCCCTTGAATCGTTGAAATATACCTCGTGTTAGGCTGTTATTTTGACTTTAAATTAAACATTTCTCGATAATAGACTGTTTCCATTTCGTAATCTCTTTTCTATGTATCAATTAAGACGCAAACAATTAGTAAAAACAGATATAGCGACGTGTTGGGATTTTTTTTCCTCTCCTGCCAACCTTAGCAAAATTACACCTGCTTACATGGGATTCGATGTACGTTCAGAGGTTCCTGAGCGCATGTATGAAGGACTCATGATCGAGTACCGCGTTCGACCGTTACTTGGTATTCCTATGAAATGGGTAACGGAAATCACACATGTGAAAGATTATCAGTTTTTCGTAGACGAACAGCGTATAGGCCCTTATAAACTATGGCACCATGAGCACCATTTTATGGAAACGCCCGATGGAATAGAAATGACAGATATTGTTTCGTATGAGCTTCCTTTTGGGGTGCTTGGTTCAATGGTCCATCCTTTTCTAGTTGAGAAAAAACTCAATGAGATTTTTGCGCACCGTTTTAAAGTAGTAGATGAGTTGTTCAAATAACAACCAACATCTTGCCTTTTAACTATTACAGGCTTTTTAGAGTGTCAAGTGCTTTTGAGATGTGTCCAAGTGGATCCGTTTGAGAGTTGTAGAAACCTCTTACAATTCCATCTCTGTCAATAATATACGTTACGCGTCCTGGTAAAAGTCCGAATAAATTGTTCGGTACACCAAATGCTTTTCGAACTTCTTTGTGCTGATCGGAAAGCAGCATAAAATTCAACCGATGACGTTCTGCGAACTCTTTGTGTTTAACTGGACTATCTGAAGAAATACCGATTACTTCCGTATCGAGTGAATGGAATACTTCGAATTGATCCCGAAACGAACAGGCTTCTTTCGTACAACCTGGCGTATCGTCCTTTGGGTAGAAATAGATGACTAAGTTTTTCTTGCCAATGTATTCGTCGATATTAATCTCCTCGTTGTGTTGGTTTAAAAGTGTAAAGGAAGGGCATTTATCACCGATTTGAATAGACATATTAAATGGTATTTAGCGCATTTTTATAACGTTCAATTGCACGTTCTCGCGCA
>CANHQC010000267.1 GCA_947462695.1 Flavobacteriales bacterium
CGTTCATTCCTGCTGGATTTTCGCCGGGAGATTCTGTTGTAAAACACACGGTGCTAGCCTCCGAAACGTTGTATTCCATTTCGAAGCGCTACATGGTTCCAGTTGAAGAGATCCAGAAATTCAATGGGCTGAAATCGACTAAATTGAATCCGGGATCGACCATCAATATTCCTGTGAAACACAAAGAAAAGTCTATTGATGACGTGCGACCTGTCCCACCAAAAGTAGACAAGAAACCTGCTGAAACACTGCTGTTTCCATCAAAAAGTGATTATAAAATAGCCGTTTTGTTGCCTTTCTTTTTAGATAAGAAGACCAACGCAACGGATTTCGTATCAGGTTTGTCAACTGAGTTTTACATGGGGGCAAAATTAGCGTTTGATTCACTGCAATCGCTTGGATTAACTGCTGAAATAATGGTTTTTGACACACAAAATGACACAAATGTTGTTAAACAGATCATTTCAAAAAAAGAGTTTCAAGATGTAGACCTTATTTATGGTCCTTTTTATCCTGACCATATTCCAATCGTTGCGAATTGGGCGAAACAACATGCTGTGCATATGGTTTGTCCGTCTGCAATAAATACAGCTGTACTAAAAAACAACCCATTTGTTTACCAAGCCGTTCCATCTGATGCGCAACTTATGTCTGGAATGGCAAATTACATAGCTAAATCCTCTGAAAATGAAGTGGTCATACTTATAAAATCAGGACTCGAAAAAGATCAGTTGCTCTATGATGCGTTTCGTTCGGCTTACATGAATGAATCGCACACGTACAAGCGACCGAAAATGTTGGAAGGTACGTTACAGAATTATTCCACATTGATGAAAAAAGGACAGCGGATAGTGATCGTGTTTCCAACAAATGACAAAGGTCAGGCTTTGAAGTTTATGAATAGCTTCAATTCAGTTGGGTCGAAATACAATTCCGAATCCATTCGAATTTTTGGCACCAAAGATTGGGTCAATTTTGATGAGGTCAAATCCCATTTTAAAAACAGGTACAATTTCCATTTTGCCGGAACAAACGACCTGAATTATAGCGATGAGCCTACAAAAGAAATGAATCGGGCGTACCGCAGGACATACAACGCTGATTTGACTAAAATGGCCGTTCAGGGATACGATGTCGTTCGTTATTTTACCGAGTTTTTCGTTTTCAAGAAAAGTACGTTCAGGCCGATCATGAATTCGTTCAAGTTGGCTCAAAAAGGAGATGGAAATGGATACGAAAACGAACGCGTGTTTATTTTCGAACAAGAAGATTTTCAATTAATCAGAAGGTAAAATGAATCGCGAGTTTATTGCCGAACAATTTAAGGTACTTCAGGATCACATTTGTAAGCGGTTGGAAGAAGTCGACGGCAAATCGGTTTTTATTGAAGATTTGTGGAAACGCGATGAAGGCGGCGGTGGCAGAACGAGGATAATTAAGGACGGAACCATTCTCGAAAAAGGTGGAGTGGCATTTTCTGAGGTTCACGGACCGGTTTCCGAAATCATGCACAAACAACTTGGTTTAGACGGTGAATCGTTTTTCGCCACAGGTGTTTCAATCGTACTTCACCCCAACAGTCCATTCGTGCCAATAATTCACATGAATGTGCGGTATTTTGAAATGAATACCGGAGTCTACTGGTTTGGTGGTGGCATTGACTTAACACCTCATTACATAAAACCCAATCAAGCAGCTTGGTTTCACGCGGATTTAAAGAACGTTTGCGATAGCTACAATTCAACCTTTTATGAACGATTTAAGTCGTGGGCTGACGATTATTTTTACTTGCCTCATCGGGATGAAACTCGCGGCGTTGGCGGTATTTTCTTTGATCACCTTACTGCAGAAGATTGCCATCTAACAAAGGAACAACTTCTTGATTTTTGCCTCGATTTAGGAAGGTTATTTCCCGAAACGTACGAAAAACAGGTGCTGGCAGGAAAAGATCTTGAGGTGAAACCCGATCAGTTGAATTGGCGAAACCTTCGAAGAGGTCGCTATGTGGAGTTCAATCTTGTTCATGACCGCGGGACAAAATTCGGATTATTATCCGGTGGTAGAACCGAATCCATTCTTATGAGCTTGCCTAAAGATGCGTCTTGGGAATATGGATTTACGCCAGAAGTTGACTCACCTGAAGCTTTTACGCTGAATAATCTGAAAAAAGGAATCGATTGGTTGAACGCTTGATCTAATTCAATTTACGTCGTTTTCGCTCAGTCATTATCAACGACAATTCGCGTCCAGTTTGTCCTGCAACACTCGTGTTCTCGTCCGCGCGACGCAATAGGTACGGCATAACTTCTTTTACTGGACCGTACGGAACGTATTTCGCCACGTTGTAACCTTCATATGCCAAATTATAGGAGATGTGATCGCTCATACCTAATAATTGCGCGACATAAATGCGTTTATCTGATTTTTCAATTTGCTTTTTTGTCATCAAATCGGTCAAAATCAACGCGCTTTTTTCATTGTGCGAACCTGAACATAACGCCATACTATCGATGTTTTTGACAACAAGTTCCAGAGCTTGATTGAAATCATTATCGCACGTAATTTTGTCTGGCTGAATCGGAGAAGGATACCCTTTTTCAGCGGCTCTTAGGCGTTCTTTTTCCATGTAAGCGCCCCGAACCAATTTTACACCGTAATGAAATCCTTCCACGCGCGCGATTTCAATTTCTGCATGCAAAAAGGCCAGACGATCATGTCGGTACATCTGAAGTGTATTGTATACGATTGCTTTTTCTTTATTGTATTTGCGCATCATGTCGCGGACAATCGTATCAATCGCATCTTGAATCCATGTTTCCTCTGCATCAATAAACAAGGGAACACCATTTTCAAATGCAGCCAAGCAAATTTTGTCCACACGGGAAACGATCAGTTGAAAGGCTAAACGGTCATTTTCAGTTAACTGAGTTGTACCGTTATTCGCTTTTTCCAAGCTGTCAAACCGACCAATACCTGTGACTTTGAATACAGCAAAAGGAATAGTAGGATCGTTTTTCGCTGCGTGAATGGTAGCAATGATTTCATCTACTGTTGCATCAAAATCCTCTTCTTTCGTTTTTCCTTCAATGGAATAGTCGAGAATAGTGCCGATGCCAAATTTGCCGAGGTTAGCTATTGTTTTCGCACATTCTTGGATGGTCTCGCCTCCACAAAACTGCTTAAAAATCGTTTTTTTGATTAGTCCATTAATTGGTAGCCCTATGTTTAACGCAGTGTTGGTCGACCATTTACCGACTTTTACCATTGTTGGATTTCCAATAAGTTTAAATAACCAATAGGCCCTGTTTAAATCGGAATTCGATTTACTTTGAAAAGCAATTTCTGTGTTGTCGAATGAAATCATGTGTCAAAATTAATCGTTTTCGTGCATCGTGAATGCAGGTGAATCGGTTTCTTTATTTTTGTGACTCAAATAACCGTGTAAATGCCAAAATCATCGATTGATCATTCCAGTCCAGTTATTTTTTCATCGCTTGCTGAAAGTCCATTGCAACAACTTCTCGATACGGAATTTGTCCATTCGAAAAAGGTCATTATCGTTGATGAAAACACGAATGAGTTTTGCCTTGAATACCTGTTGACTTCTATAACCGGACTTGAAGACGC
>CANHQC010000268.1 GCA_947462695.1 Flavobacteriales bacterium
AGAAAGAGACAAGCACAGTACCGCATAAAGGAATATTATTACAGCAATTAACCATCCAATGATTTCATTTCGTTGTGCTTTATTTTTCTCCTTTGTTTGCCACCATCCTGCGATTAAGACAATACCAAAAGTCGACATGTACGTTGGGTGATGGATGGGTGAAATGAAGACAGATGTAAAACTCGTTTGGAAGTCTATTCCATTAGAATAGGAAGAATATCCATTTACAACACCGCTAAAAATCGCTAAAACGTATCCTGCCATTGCTGCCCAAATTATCGGTCTTAACCTTATTTCGAATACGGGTTTGAATGAAAAGAACAACGGAAAGAGCAGGATAGAAAGTTTATTTTCAAGGTAAAGTCCGGCGAGTTTAGGGTGTCTACTGAAAATTGCCCCAACAGCATAAAGCAAGTATATAGTTGCCCAAATAACATGCGTTGAATACCATTTAAACGTAAATTGATTTTTAAATGCACCGATTGTTATTATTACACCAAGAAGGAGAATAAAAAGCACGCTAATCTTGGGTGAAATAAAAAACACCCCTGCCAAAGCCATCAGCGCATAATGAAACCAATTAGAAAACCTCATGATGACTTCATTTTCGACGATATAAGCAAGCTATAGAACTTGATGAGTTTATCTTTCTCCGCATTCCAGTTATAGTGCGATTTAAATGCATTAAATCCGTTAATTCCCATCTTCTGTGCACTAATGGGATTGCAAATTAGGTTATTTATCGCTTCACCGATTTCTTTTGAGTTAAGCGGGTCGACGCAAACGCCACACGATTCTTTGTCAATAATTGAACGCCAAAGTGGGAAATCTGATGCAATGACTGGTATCCCAGCTGACATGTATTCAAACATTTTAATAGGTAGCGCCTCCAAGTAGCTTTTTGTTGGATGCAAGGTTACCATACCGACTTGCGAAGTGGCTAATATTTCCATTACTTGTTTACGATCTACATGACCAAGGTAGTTCACTTTTTTCCAACCGGAATTCGCTTTAACCTGATCTTCAAATTCTTGAGTTGAAAATTTACCCGCAAGGACTAAATTGGCATCGGTGTAATTTAACGCATCAACCAATTCCAATACACCACGCTTCGGAAAAAGATTTCCAACGTAACAAATTTGTCCGGGAACTTTTACATTGTCCATCTCACTCAACTGCTCCGCTTCATGAAAAAGAGGGTAATTCGCAACCATTTGTACATTGGAATTAACTGTTCTAAATCGATCGCAAATGTTCTCTGTAACTGAAATCACACCTGACAACTGCTTTGCCACATACAGTTCATAGCGATTGATAACCTTTGACACAATACCTCTAAAGATCGCTGGAATCCATGGCTTGTCCAACACTTGCTTCGGAAGATCTTCATGTGCATCGTAAACAACGATTTTGCCTTTTTTCCTCAATTTCAATCCATAAGGCAATAGTTCTGGATCGTGAAAATGGTAGATGTCTGCACCGACTTCCAGTGCTTTTTTGTAAACCGACCGAGTGGTGGTTAACATGCGTCGAAAACGTCCTTTACCTGTTCTAGGAATGGAAATAACGTGAACACCTTTTGTATCGAATTCAACCGTGCGTGCGGCAATGAGTGTCACCTTGAACCCATTTTCAACGAGCGAACAGCATTCTTTGTGAAAGATACGAATGTCATCAGATGGATGAGCCGAAGTGAGGTGACAGACGTGGAGCTGATTCATTCAGGTTGTTCTAATTTTTCGAAATTCGAAGTTTCAAGTTAATCAATAGTTCTGCCGACCTAACACATGTTCTACAGCTTCCTTTACCGCTTGACAGACAATCTGTACTTCTTCATTCGTGAGGTTATAATAAACGGGAAGCGATACCTCATTTTTAAATTTGGCATAGGCCTCAGGATAGTTTTCCATCTTAAAGCCTCTATTTCTATAGGCTGTCAGTAACGGAAGTGGAATAAAATGAACATTAACAGAAACCCCTTTTTCAGTAATCTTCTGAATGATCAAATCACGCTGTTCCTCATCGATTCCTTTTATTCTCAATTGGTATAAATGGTAGCTAGTGGTCTTGTCTGTGGTCGTATGGATGGGGCAATCCGCCCAATATTCATTCGAAAAAAATCGATCATACATTTCGAAAATTTGTTTTCTACGATCTAAATTCTCCTGATACCTTTCCAATTCAACCAATCCAATTGCTGCTTGGATATCAGTCATATTGCATTTGAATCCGGGTTCTTCCACATCGTATCTCCAATTTCCGTTTACCGTCTTTGCAAGCGCATCTTTACTTTGTCCATGAAGAATTTTTGCAGAAAACTGCCGATAAATAGACTCATGATCAAAGTCATCCGGCAAATTAAAGGAAATAGCACCACCTTCTGCAGTCGTCAGGTTTTTTACCGCATGAAAAGAAAATATCGATACATCTGTTAATGAACCGGTTCTTTTGCCGTTCATTTGTGCACCAAAACTATGGGCGGCATCAGAGATTACAATAATACGACCGAGTTTTTTCTGAACATCAGTTGCAGCATGGAATTTAGCTTTAATTTGTTCCTCTTTGACAAGATCATTAATCTCGTTGTAACTGCAAGGAAATCCCGCAATATCTACGGCAACAATGGCTTTTGTTCGCTCCGTAATTGCTTCCCTAACAGCTGGAATTGACAAATTAAATCCTGAAGGATCACAATCAACCATTACTGGCTTGGCCCCAGCATGAATAATCGTATTTGCTGTAGCGCAATAGGTATAAGCCGGAATAATGACTTCATCGCCTTCGCCTATCCCCCACCAATGCAAGAAAACATGCATTCCCATGGTCCAAGAATTCACGGCTATTGTGCATTTCGAGTCTACGTAATTTGTAATTTGTTTCTCAAACAATTTTGTTTTTGGTCCGGTTGTAATCCAACCACTTCTTAAAACCTCAGAAACGGCATCAATTACTTTATCGTCAATTCTCGGAGGGGAAAACGGAATCATGAAGTGTTTAATTAATTTGTTGCTAATTTACGTATTCTGAGCTTAGAAAAATTAAGGTATAGGCTACCAAAACAAGATTTTATGAACTGATCGAATTTACAATGACGTGATTTAAATCGTATCCTTCTATTTCTGTGCTGCTTCAAAAATGACCTTTCTGAAACTCGCCTTACTAACTTCCAAGGTTCCTCTTTCAAGTACAATTTCCTTATTCAGTTGACCAGCACTCTCCTTATCAAGATGAAGCGCCTCATCAATGTAATTTGCGTTTAAATTACTGACGATAAAGCCATTTACTCCGTGCGTAATCCACTCCTTATTTGCTGGTAAATCACTCACAATTGGCACACATTTGTAATACATTGCTTCAAGTAAGGACACTGCCGTAGCATCAGATTCAGGTAACGAAATAAAAAAAGTTGACCGCGCATAGTAGTTTGCATTTTGTTCGGGAGATAAAAACCCGACAAATTCAATCCTGTCTGAAAGACCACTTTCCACGCATTGTGCCTTTAATTGTTCCGTCTCTGTTCCTCGACCGGCAATAATGAGCTTCCATCCAACTGAATTTTCGCCCAAACAAAACCGGTAAAATCCATCAATCACCTGGTCTATACGATAGAGCTTATTGTGCGTCCT
>CANHQC010000269.1 GCA_947462695.1 Flavobacteriales bacterium
CATTGCTGTAAATAAAAAAGCGAATCTTTGAGGCTTTTTGTTTTGCAAACAGGTAAATGATGTAATGCGCCTGCCGAAGTTTTAATGGCATCAGGAGTAATCAGTGCAGACCCTTTATCTGGAATAAGAATAGCATCAACCCCTTGACAAGCAGCCGTTCGCGCAATTGCACCAAAGTTTCGCACATCGGTTATTCGATCAAGAACAAGAATAAATGGTTTCTCATTTTTCTCTAAAAGTTCCTCAACAAACGGTTCTATTTGCCCATACTCAACTGGAGAGATATCTGCGACAACACCTTGATGATTGCCTTGAACTAAACTATTAATCTTTTCGATCGGCACAAACTGCAAGGCATATTCTTTCCCGTTCAATTCTTTTTTCAGTTCCAGAAAAAGATCTTTATTCATATTCTTCTGAATCCAAATGCGGTTAATTGCTTTCCCGCTTTTTACAGCTTCAATAACTGAATGAACTCCAAAAACAAGATTTTCACTCGTTTTTTTTCGTTGTTGGTATTTCTCTTGATTCCTCATAGTTATGCTGTAAACGTGTAATTAACTTGAATAGATTCATTCATTGATTTCATCACTGGACAAGCTTTTGCAGCCGCAATTATGCGTTCTTGTTGCTGATTAGACCAACCATTGCCATCAAGATTTACTTCAATAGTTAATGAGCCAATTCGACGTGGACTTGATTCCATATTTTTTTGAACTGTAGCTGTCGCCTTGACAAAAGGAATATCCCTTTCCTGACAATAAATTCCGATGATTGTAAACATACAAGAAACAGAGGCTGTAGCCACTAAATCTGTTGGTGAAAAAGCCTGACCTTTACCCTTGTTATCTACTGGTGCATCCGTTACAATTTCGGTCCCAGATGCCAAATGGGTACATTTTGTCCTCAGTTCTCCCAAATACTCTATTCGCGCTGTGGCCATTTCCGTTGATTGTATTAATTTTGAAAACGTAAAAAAATCGTGCACAAAGGTAGGCTTTTTGAGTAATTACGATTTATCAAAAAACCGAAACACTGTTCTATTTGTTACACCAAAAAGTCAAACTCATGGAAGGGGAAGCAATACAGAGCGATTCTGTTCGAATTAAAAAACCGAAATGGCTAAGGGTAAAATTACCGATAGGTGAAAATTACCGCAAAGTTCGTTCGTTGGTTGATGAACACAAGTTACATACCATATGTGAAAGTGGAAGTTGCCCAAATATGGGTGAATGTTGGGGAGAAGGGACAGCCACGTTCATGATTTTAGGCAACATATGTACGCGTTCTTGTGGTTTTTGCGCGGTAAAAACAGGAAAGCCTGAAATGGTTGATCCTTACGAGCCCGGAAAAGTTGCACACAGTGTGAAGACTATGGGGATTAAACATGCGGTAATTACCTCTGTGGATCGGGATGACCTTAAAGACGGTGGATCTGAAATATGGGTCCAAACGGTCAATGCTATTCGCCATCAATCACCAGGAACCACATTAGAAACATTAATTCCTGATTTTGCCGGTAACTGGGAGAATCTTCAGCGTATTATTGATGTAGCACCAGAAATAGTTTCTCATAATATGGAGACTGTTCGTCGCTTGACAAAACAAGTTCGAATTCAGGCAAAATACGACAGAAGTTTGGAAGTATTATTTCGCCTTAAAAAGGGAGGAATGCGCACGAAATCAGGTGTAATGCTTGGCTTGGGTGAAAGTGAGGAAGAAATACTGGAGACAATGAGCGATTTACGGGCTGTTGACGTGGATATTTTAACGCTCGGTCAATACCTTCAACCTACTCCTAACCACCTTCCAATTGTGGAGTTTGTTACACCTGAACGATTTGACAATTACCGAGAAATTGGATTAAAAATGGGGTTCAGGTATGTAGAAAGCGGTCCGTTAGTGCGGTCATCTTACCATGCAGAAAAACACCTGTTCTAAGTGGTTGACTTGTATACTTTTCGCGCTTTTTTTTTTGTAGAGCTTGAAGTGAAAACCCTTTTGACTTATTTTTGTTAAAATAATTTTAAACTAAATGCATATATCGCTCAACAATCTAATTATTAATTAGTATTTTGGCGGTCGCTATACAGAAAATTCGGAAACATTACGCTATGAAACGAAATAACATCATCATTGGTTCGGTATCACTTCTAGCTGTTGCTGCTGCTTTAGTGGTTGCACCGTGGAATTTCAACGATTCGAAAGGATCGTATGTAAAGAAAGGTCTTCCTTCGATGGAAGAGAAGTCTGCTGAAGACGCACGCAAGTGGTTGGAAGCTCGTTACATTGATCAAGAAACAGGTCTTCCTATTACACCAGAAAAACTTGAGTTAATTCGTGCTCAGGTAAGAAAAATGGCGAAGAACAAAAACATTGGATTTATTGAACAAGGTCCGGACAACATTGGTGGTCGAACGCGTGCTATTCAAATAGACCGCACAAACAACAATCGCCTTTGGGCAGGAGGTGTTTCGGGAGGTTTATTTGTTTCAACTAATCGAGCTAATGCGTGGTCTCGCATCGATTCATACATTGACGCAGGTGCATCACCTTTTATTTCTAGTATGACCCAAACCACTGACGGAACGTTGTTTGTCGCGACTGGTTTTGACGGTAAGTTTAGTGAACCGTTTGGTGGTGGTAATGGTGTGTGGTATTCAGAAGATTTTGGTGCAACATGGGCTAAAATACCAGGCACAACTACCTGTACAGAAATTGTATCTTCAGATGTAGACGACTGGGTATGGATGGCGACTACTACGGGATTAAAGAAATGGAAATTAGGTGAACCTTCTCTTACAAGTGTTACAGTTACCAATGGTGCTTGTGGTACCATTCAAATGTCTAAAGACGGACAAGTATTAGTTGGTTCATTTGCTTCGAGTAAAACATATGTTTCAGCTGATGGCGGAAATACATGGTCAGACAAATCAGGTTCAGGAGCAGGGTTAGTTCCTGTAGGAGCTCCGCGTATTGAATATGCAATTTCAGCCGCACGAGTTGCTGGAAATTACTCTTTATATGCTGTAAGAACTGGAGGTAACCTTTTGGGAATGAATGTTTCTCACGACGATGGTCAAACATGGTCTCAATTTGTTGGCGCTTCTGGTACTCCAAGTAACCTTGACATATACAGAGATCAAGGAACATATAATTCAATTCTAACGGTTGATCCTACTGACAACGAGCGCATTTTAATTGGTGGTATTGATGTTTGGCAGTGGAAGCAAACAGTAAACAATCCACCGTCCGGAGGTTTTGAAATGGTATCACAATGGTTTCTTCCTCCTTTCTCCCAAAAATATGTACATGCTGACAACCATGAAATGAAATGGGATGCATTGAATAGACTTTATGTAGGAAATGATGGAGGAGTTGGAGTATCTGACGATTTCGGTGATAATTGGTATCCGGCGAATCGTGGTTACAACGTAACACAATTCTATGGTATCGCCTTCGACAAAGACGGTGCTGTGATGGGGGGAACTCAAGATAATGGTACGTTATACAATGATCATACACTTTCTACATTCCAAGAATTTAGAGAAGTAAATGGAGGTGATGGATTTGAATGTGAAATTTCATTTTTCAATCCACGTGTTATGATTTCCTCG
>CANHQC010000270.1 GCA_947462695.1 Flavobacteriales bacterium
ATTTACATCAACTATAAAACCATGCTAAAAAAAATTCTTTTTTTCTTCGGAATAGCAACTGTTCATTCAGTTAATGGACAATATTGCACGAACGTAGGTCCTTCTAGCACAGCAGATTCAAATGTAGAGTCCGTTGTATTAATCGGCGCCTCAGGATCGATTAATTACGCTGGATGTCCAGGCGTTGTAGGTTTACAGAACCTCACGAATTTATCAACCACGCTGAATGCGGGCAGCCCATATATCGCTACAATTGATTTTGGCACATGTGGTGGACCCTATGCCGGTGCTGGTCAAGCTTGGATTGATTTCGATCAAAGTGGCACATTTGATCCTTCAGAGTCTATTGGAACTTGGCAAGGCACACCACCTGCCGCACCACAGGCATTCAATTTCACAGCGCCATTTAGTGCTCAAAATGGTATTACGCGCATGCGAGTGATGCAATATGAATCTAGTAGCGTTACGTTACCCCTAGATCCTTGTGCAAGTTTCACCTGGGGAAGTGTGATGGATTTCGGAATTATCATAACCAATGGTGTAGACTGCAGTGCGTATGTTGGAGATGATATAAGTGATCCGATTGCCGTTACAACATTACCATACATTGATACCAACGACAATTCATTCTGTTATGGAAACCAGAATTTGGTTTATAATTCACCTGATGTTTATTATCAACTGAATCCAACTCCCATGATGGAATCGGTTTCTGTTTCGCTATGTGGATCTGGATTTGATACATTTCTAAGTGTTATTGATGCAAACGGAAACATACTGGCTTACAACGATGATGCTCCTGGGTGTGGTACTTCATCAGCATTAACGTTTTCTACAGAAGGTCTTGGGACTGTATACATCATAGTTGAAGGCTGGGGTAATTCGGGTGGTGAATATATTCTTGAGATGAATGCCAATTACGTTGGTTTAGGTGAAGGTGCTATTGAAAGGATTACATTATTCCCAAATCCGACGGCAGGAAGTATCACAATTAATGGATATTCTGGTTCATTAACCGTTGTCGATCAATCTGGAAGAGTGGTCAAGAATATAACCGATTACAAGGAGAAAACAGCTGTTTCACTAAGTGAACTAACCAATGGGATATATTTCATCCAATTCGATAATCTCGCAACGAACGAGGTGAAAAAAATCATTTTAGGCTTATGATAAAATCACTACTACTCTTCTTGTTTTTTTCTTTCGTTATTTCTGAACTAAACGCTCAACCTTGGTTTGAAAAATCGAATTATGGAGGCGTTGCAAGGCATAGAACTTCTGCTTTTTCGTTAGGTAATTATGGGTACATCGGATTAGGTCATATAAACTCTGGAGTCGATGTTGAATATGAGGATTTTTGGAAGTATGATCCAGCGTCTGACTCATGGTCACAAATTGCCAATTATCCGGAAGGAAGGTGTTACCACGCAGCTAGTTTTACTGTTGGCAGCAAAGCATATGTAGGTTCAGGTAGATTAGAAAGTGGTGCCTTCTCTAAAAAATTCTTCTGTTACGACCCGCAAACGAATAGTTGGTCACCAATCGCCGATCTTCCAGGAGCAGCGCGAAGAGGCGCTGTAGCATTTACGGTTGGCGAATTTGGTTATGTGGGTAGTGGTCAAACAACCGGGGGATTCTCAGCAGACTTTTATCGGTACAATCCAATATTAAATCAATGGAATGCGATTGCGATTTTCCCTGGATTACCGAGAACATCATCGGTCGCATTTTCCATAGGTGAATTTGGATATGTGGGGACGGGTCAAACAAGTCAAGGGTCTCGAAACGATTTTTACCAATACAGACCTGACTTAAATCAATGGGTATTGAAAGCTCCAGTTGGTCCGACAAACAGACAAGAAGCTACAGGTTTTGCGTTAAATGGAAAAGGATATATAGGTACGGGTGATGACTTCTCGAGTGGCAACAATTTCAGTGATTTCTGGGAATATGATCCGTTCTTAAACACATGGCTTCAAATTGAAGATTTCGCTGGGACGGCAAGACGTTACCTAACCTGCTTCACAATTGGATCAAGAGCATACGCCGGGACAGGTACGAATGGAACAAACTTTAGAGATTTCTGGATGTTTGATCAGATATTATCTGTTTTAACAAGAGCTTTTGAAGACGTTAATTTGAGTATTTATCCGAATCCATCATCTGATCAGCTTACAATAAACTTGGAAGCAGTACCGGCCGACTTTAGTATTTCTGATATGGAAATCAGAATCGTTAATCTCACTGGAAACTGCCTATTGATTGAAAAATTCGAACAAGAAAAATCAACGTTTGATATTTCAAATTTGCCAAGTGGAAACTACATAGTTCAATTACTTTACCAAAGTAATCCATTTAAATCAAGCAAATTAATTGTTGCTTCATGAAACTTCTATTGACACTGATTTTATTGGTTTTGCATGTCGTAAATTGCTCAGCTATTCCTTGGGTTCAAAAAGCAACTATTGGCGGTAATGGAAGACACCGAGCGCTAGGAATTGCCATAGGAAACAAAGGGTATTTTGGAACAGGGCATGTGAATGGAACTGGTGTGGATATCTCATATAAAGATTGGTGGATGTTTGATCCAGCATCTAATACATGGACACAGAAAGCCAATTTCCCTGTCAATGTACACGGAGCAGTTGGATTTGGGACCAATACAAGAGGGTATGTCGGAGGAGGTTCATCGTTAACAAACGAATTTTACCAATACAATCCTGTAACAAACACGTGGTCTCCTATTGCGCCGTGTCCATTCAATCCCGGGGATAGTCAAGGATTCACCGTTGAAGGCAAAGGCTATGTTTATTTAACGAATCAATTGGCTGAATACGATCCTGCTATTAATCAATGGGCAATTAAACCTCAAGCACCAGTAAACTTCGGGACATGGAGCTGTTCATTTTCCAATGGAAGTAGTGGGTTTGTTAAATCCGGAACGAATTTTTATGAATTTAAACCCGGTCAGAACACCTGGATTCAGCGTGCAAGTTTTCCGGGAATTATGACAAACGGTAGTAGTGCATTTTCAATAAATGGAAAAGGTTATGTTACCTGCGGATACAGCGCTGGGCTTTCAAATGTAACCGATGAAGTTTGGGAGTTTGATCCGGGTTCAAATAACTGGACATTTATAGGAAATTTCCCGGGAACCAACAGGAGATTTCCGATTGCTTTTGCATTGAACAATAAAGGATATTTTGGGTCAGGAACGAACGGCACGAATTTCAATGACTTTTGGCAATTTGACTTAACGTCACTTTCACTGAACGAATCTCTGACTGAAGAAACGCGCATTTTTCCAAATCCGACAAATGGTGAATTTACCATTCAACTTCCTTCTGTAATTGATTACCAATTTCCACTAACCATGGAAATCGTCCACACGAATGGAACTGTAATTGAGAAACAAGTCGTTGAATCTTCAGTACAACACATTCAATTAAACAACAGAATACCATTTGGTATTTATTCTGTCAACCTTCGAAAGGATCAGGAAATACTGCTCACAAAAAAAATACTTTACAATTGAGAATTATGCGCATACTATTAGTCATATGTAGTTTAACAACTCTTTTTCATTTATCGGCTCAACTCGAAAATAGTTGGGTGA
>CANHQC010000271.1 GCA_947462695.1 Flavobacteriales bacterium
AAGCCGAAATCTGGACCAAATTAACGAGTTGGCTCAATCTTTATTCGTTTCAGCCTAAATCGAATACTACTATACATTTTCAATTGAATTACATCAACCAACAAAACGTAATTGAATTGACACATTTTTTAAAAGAGCTCTTCAAATTAGCGTCAAGAACTAAATTGACACTTATTTGGGAATATGAAGACGAAAACGACCCACTTTATCCATTAGGTCAGGATATTCAATGGTTTTCGGAAATACAAAATGTAAAAACACTTCTTCACCATCCTGGTTACCAAGTACAATTAAAAAACTGTGCTTAATTTAAAACCGAACAATCAACTTCAAGTTGAACCGGCGTTGAGTTAAGTAATTGGGAATAGAATAATACTTCCCTTCCACATCTTGAATCCACTGTTTCGAGAGAACGTTATTAATTCCTAGCAAGTTGAATACTTCGAAAGATATTACTGCATCTGTGAAACGTGTCGTCCAAAAATTGGTTTTGTGTTTCAATTTCATCTGATTCAGTAAATCGTAAGACATCCCAATATCTACGCGAAAATAAGACTTCAAACGCAACGTATCTTTGTAACGTTCAAAATCAGGCGGTCCGTAAGGCAATCGCGATCCATATTGCAATCCCATTTGTACTGTAAAGCTTTCAAATTTGGGCATTCGATCCTGAATTAATACTCCGACTGTTATCCACTGATCCGTCGGACGCGGAATGTAACCCGGTAAAATCGTTGCGCTATCAGCTACTACCTGGTCCTCGCTATAACCGAAAATTATGCGCTCACCTGCTGCATTGTAATATATCTTGTAGGAATCACCTTGAACATCTTCTCTTGTATTCATTAGCCCAACTTTGAAAAAAGATTCGATACCTTCAACAAATTGACCATTTAAATTCAAGTCTAAACCATAAGCATAAGCCACAGCATCGTTGTTTGCGTAATAGCGCGTGCGCACATTATCAATCTCGTAAGGGTTGATATCCCACATGTATTTATAATATGCCTCTGCTGTAAATTTAAAAGGCACTTCCCTATTCCACATGTTAAAGAACACATCAGTTCCCCCTACCACGTGAAGCGACTTTTGAGCACGTACGTCTAAATTGAGTTGTCCATCGAATGTTCTGAACTCTCTATAAAATGGCGGTTGATAATAGAATCCAGAGGCCAGACGAATAACCATGTCACGGCGTTTAATTCGATCATTTTGGATCATGTAAACCCGAGGGTAATAACTCAACGAGACGCGTGGAGTAACGTAAAACTCTTTATTTACGGAAGTGTATCCACCTCGTGTTCCAACATTTAAAGCCCAACGAGCATTTGATTCTCGAATTGTATCCATGTATTCCCGAGAAGTCTTGACACCATTTACTTTTTTCTTTTTTACTAAACGAATGGGCAAATCGCGTTTGGTGGTAGACCAAATGGAATTGAATTGCGCATAACCTGAAAGTCGCGTTGCTTGCAGACTCAAATCACTTTTAATCGTTTCAAACAACTTGATTTCATTATCATTTCCCTGCGGAATACTATAGCCAGCAGAATCGATCATTTTCCATTCGCTCAATACGTCTATGAAATCATCTTGCTGAAAGTTGGCTCCCCAAAGCAAGGTATGGTTTCGAAAACGTTGGCGGTTTTCATCCTTGTATCCGGTTTTTAAAATATGTTTACCGTTATGATAAACGGATAAAATAGTGGCGTTTAGTTGATTTCGGGCATGATTTAAAAAGGTTCCAACTCCAAGAACGGCAATAGAATCTCCATATTCTTCTTGTGATGGGTCTGTTTCTAATTCATTGATATAATACTGCCCTTGAATATCAAAATATTCTCGTTCATTCGTATTGAACACAGACGCATAAAAATCAAGTTGTGTTCGTTTACTTGCATTCCATTTCAGCGCAGTTGCACCCATGAGTGTTTGGAATCGACTTTGTTCTTGTCCCTCAAAATAGACGTTAAACGAGTACGCTTCATTGGCTGTACCAAAATCAGTTTCTTGTGTTTCAGGAGCAAACCGGTAATCGTTGGACGAAAAATGTCCGAGTAAAGACCATGTCAATTTCTCTGTTATCGCATAATTAGTTAACAACTGAGCATCCCAAAAAACGGGATTGTAAGATCCTTTTGCAGGCAATGAGTTGAGTAGATATCCATTTGAACGGTAACGCGCTCCAACCAAATAATTAAACCTGGATGTGGGATTCCCCGCTGCATGTGCTTCTACTCCCAGTAAAGAAGCCATAGCGGAAGCTTCAAATTTATCTGGGGTTTTGTAATCTATATCTAATACAGAACTCAACTTATCGCCGTATTGCGAGTCAAATCCACCTGCAGAAAACCGGATGTTTTGAACCAATGCTGTATTGATAAAGCTCATGCCTTCTTGCTGTCCACTTCTTGTTAAAAATGGTCGATGAATAGCAAAACCATTTACGTAAACAAGGTTTTCATCATAGCTTCCTCCCCGTACGTTATAATTCGTCGTTAATTCGTTGTTTGAAGTAGCAGCAGTTGTATAAACCAATGTCCGCTCCACACTTGGCATGGGTAACTTTTGCAAATCTACATAAGGTAATTTAGGGATTTCAAACGGATCGGTTCGGGATCCTTGGACCTTTACTGCTTTTTCTTCGATAAATGGAAATCGAATATCAAGTGAAATGGACTTATTTCCGTTAGCTGATAATGTTCGTTCTTCCATGAACTCACCGATAACAAAACGAAGCGAAATAGAATCGGCTTGCGGTAAGGTGAGGGTATAGCTTCCCGTTTCATCTGTGAGTGTCTCAGTAGTGGTGGGAGCATCCGTCGAATATACACGCACGTTAATGAGCGCTTTATTCCGCTTGTCTGTGCATTTCCCCTTCACCACGATGGATTGCCCGAATAGAAATACGGGGAAAAACAACACAAAAAAGTACATTAACTGGCGCATGCTCCACAAAAGTAGCACTACAAACGAAAGTGACAGTATTTTATTATCATTCCTTTAGAACGATAAAATCCATATCGAATGGGTCTATAAACTGATGCAATTGATCAATTCGTTCGTGAATCGCTCCTGTTGGACAGATCGTCAACACATTCATTTTTCGTTCCTGGAGTGAGCCATCTGGAAAAAGGCGTCCAAAAACTTGATCAATTTGGTTAAGACTGGACTCATGTTGCTGTTTTACAAACTTGAGAAGTTTATCTTTAATCAACTCGACTTGTTTGGTTACTTTCACTAGCTCAGCTGTGGACATTCTCTCTGCGTTTAGATCGATCAATTTAGCTTGTGCGTTGAATTCATCTGTCAATTGATTCATTAACACATCGACTTTACTAAAATCGAATTGATCATCAGAAAGAGACATCACCATATCTTTTTTCACCGTACTTACTTCGCGAAAAAGATCTTCAACAGAAAGGTTGATTTTTGCCATTTTTTTCGACGTAACCGAATCTATCCAAAGGATTGAAACACGCGGAGTGATTAATGGGTATTGGATAGTGTATTCATCAAAAACAGCTTTTAACTGGATCCAATAGGCTATTTCACCTACCCCACCAAGGTAGCACAAATTCGGTAGCACAGTTTCCTGATAAACAGGCC
>CANHQC010000272.1 GCA_947462695.1 Flavobacteriales bacterium
TGTTTTTCTTTTCGTACTTTCGAGAAAAGCAAAAAATCTACAATGGAAAAATCGAAATTAATGATCTTAGGACTGACTGTGTCTTTGGTTCTTGCGTCATGTGAAGTTCTTGAAGAAGCTACCAAAACTGTGAGTCAAAATTTACCATCGGCAGCCACATCAAACAAACCACAGCTTACCAATCAAGAAGTTATTTCAGGATTGAAAGAGGCCCTAAGCGTTGGGATTAAGAATTCTGTCAGCGTAACATCTGTTACTGATGGATTTTTAAAGAACACTGCCATTCGACTTCCATTTCCTCCAGACGCAATTAAAGTTCGACAGAAAGCACTTGATCTCGGGATGTCGGCACAAGTAGACAAATTCGAAACAACACTGAACAGAGCTGCCGAAGAGGCTGTTAAAGAAGCATTGCCCATCTTTACAAATGCGATTACTTCGATGACCATCTCTGATGGATTTGCCATTCTAAATGGAGGTAATGGTGCTGCTACGAGGTATTTGAAGGAAAAAACAACGGCGCAATTGACATCAGCTTTTCGCCCTAGGGTTGAAGCAGCTATTTCAAAAGTTCAACTCACACAATACTGGGAGCCAATAATTAATAAATACAACGGCGCAATGACGTTGACAGGTGGCCAGAAACTTAATCCTGACCTTAACCAATTCGTTACCGAACGAGCTATTGCTGGGCTTTTTATAATGGTTGAGAAGGAAGAAAATAAAATCCGATTGGACCCAATGGCCAGAGTTACTGATATATTGAAAAAAGTATTTGGCAGTCTTTAATTCGATCTCATGCAATTTCCAGCTTCAGAACTTGTCCTTGATTCCGAAGGAAGGGTATATCATTTGGGGTTACATCCACACCAAATTGCCGACACCATCATTGTAGTTGGTGATCAGGACAGGGTTAATCAAGTAAGCCGCTTTTTTGATAAACGTACACATCAATCACAACACAGAGAATTTGTTTGTCATACGGGAGAATATAAAGGAAAAGAAATCACTGTTTTATCTACCGGAATTGGAACTGATAATATTGATATCTGTGTAAATGAACTGGACGCGCTATTTAATATCGACCTAGACAAGCGAGAAGAAAAACCTGAAAAAACCCCTGTTCGAATTGTAAGAATTGGTACATGTGGAATTCTTCAGCCTGAAATTCCTGTTCACTCTTATATTTTATCTACAGGAGCTTTTGGACTTGATAATATTGCTCATTTCTATGAAATACCGTTAACGAATGAGGAAAAAATTATAAGTTCGGAATTTTCTCAAGGTACAGGATTACCAGAGACAATTACACCTTATTTTATTCGGTCTTCATCAAAATTAAACGAGCTCTTAAGAAGTGATGAAACTGCAGAAGGTATTACCGTAACAAGCAGTGGGTTTTATGGTCCTCAAGGTCGAGAACTTCGATTAAAAACAAAGACAACAGATTTGAACGAACGATTGACAGCCATGCGATTTGGCCAGGAACGAATAGTCAATTTTGAGATGGAGAGTTCAGCGCTTTTTGCTATGACGAGAGCACTTGGCCATGAATCAGCAACAATTTGTCTTGGGGTGGCCAATCGACCGAATATGCACTTCTCAAAAGGTTATCATGAGGAAATGGATGGTTTAATACGTTACGTATTGGAACGAATTTAACTTGCCAGCGCGTTAAGAATTCGTTTTAATCTAGCCTCTTCCACTTGAAGTACTGATTCAGAGAATAATGATTCCTTATCCAATTGTACTTTGGATGTTGCCGAAAAATGAATGGCATCTGGATGGATGGCATCCACAAGACGTTTGACGTTACCGGCATTCACACCACCTCCAGGCATAATTTCAATTTTTTCATTGGCGTAATTCACCATCTCTTTCAGGATAGGAAGTCCTTGTTCAACATTTCTCGCAAGACCAGAGGTTAATATGCGGTGAACGCCAAATTGGATTAGGACATCCATTGCTTTTTTCCAATCAAAGGTATCATCAAAGGCGCGATGGAAAGTAACCTCCATTCCTTTAGCTTTTTCGATTACTTTCTCAAGTAATTTTTTGTCAATTTCTCCAACTTCGGTCAACGCACCAAAAACGACCCCTTTGGCACCCATTTCACGGCAGTTCGTCACCTCTCTTATCATTAATTCAGCCTCTTCTTGTGTGTATTGAAACCCACCAGGTCGCGGGCGTATGAGCACGTGCGTATCTATACCATATGCAATGGCATATTCGATCATACCATAGAATGGGGTTATTCCGCCCTGTTCTAAGTTTTGACAGAGTTCAATACGGTCGAATTGGTATTTTTTAGCGAGTTGAATCGCTTCAATAGATGCTGCACAAAGTTCAAGTTTCATTTTAAAAAATGATTAGTTCATCTAAAAATGTCCATGGTAAATTACCTTCACCAGGTAAACCGATCTCAATTATTTTCTTGGGTTTAATATCGATTTTAACGTATCTCGCTTTACTCGATAAACTTATTTTTTTAGTCAAGAATAATCCTTTAACTAACTCGCCATCCTTCCAGTTTACCACTTTTACGGATTTCCATTTTTTTCCTTTTTTTGAAACTAAAATTTCGATTGAATCCGGATAATGAATCCATGAGCCATGGTCTTCAAGAAAACCGAGTTCGATGGCTGAAATTATTTTTTTCTGTCCCAAATCTACTTTGAACGTAATTTGTTTTTCTCGAAATCCAACCCATTCATTTCCTTTCCATGGCAACGATCCCACTACCCCATCGACCAACGCCAACTCTTTCGCTGCATTGTACTGTTCTGCCGGCTGAGTCACATACGTTACATCTATTCCCAGAGAAGGATGCTGAATGATAGTCGTCTTTGTTGGGCTAGTTAATTGAGCATTACTGATAGAAAATTCATTTCGGATTATTTTTTCGTCACTTGTCCGATCGATGAGCAGAGAATCCTTTTCTGCAAATGACTGATTTGATTTATATGCAGCACCATCTTTTGTCCATGTTAAGTTGTTCTGCAAACCGAATTGGTTTCTTTCTAACATTAACTTAATTCCCCTTTCTGATTTCGATTGAATGAGTGTTGGTTTTGCGAATGTCCTGGAATAATTGACATGTAGACGATTTAAAAACGGAACTTGAAAGCGAAGGAAATCTGCAAAGAAAGAATCGTAACTTGGCTTAGTCATTGTCCAAAGCACCTGAGAGAGAGCTAATGCTCGTGGATAAACCATGTATTCCACTTGACTGAATGAGGGTATGTATTCGGTCCACACATTGGCTTGTGCCCCTAAGATGTAATGTTGTTCTTGAGGTGAAAGCGCCTCAGGTATTGGCTCGAACTGATAAACTTTCTCGAGCGGAGTATAACCACCAATTGCCAAAGGCTCGTCACTTCCTTTACCTTGATAATGATCAAAATAACAATGAGATCCTGGGCTCATTATCACTTCGTGGTGTTGTTTAGCCGCTTCTATTCCACCTTCTATTCCTCTCCACGACATAACCGTTGCATTTGGCGAGAGTCCACCTTCTAAAATCTCATCCCATCCAATAAGTTTACGCCCATTTTTAGTCAAAAACTCATCCATTTTACCGATGAA
>CANHQC010000273.1 GCA_947462695.1 Flavobacteriales bacterium
ACTAACAGGAAAGGTTATCCAACAAGATACCAAAGAGCCAATTGTTGGAGCAAAAATCGTTGCTAGTTCCGGTGAACGAACACTAACAGACATCGATGGAAACTTTACATTAAATATTGTTACCTACCCTGTAACGCTGGTGACAAGTATGACCTCTTTTCTTTCTGACACACTTGAGGTGAAAAAAGCTGGTGAATACGTTATTTCCCTGGAAGTTCCCGTGAAGGTGATCAGTACAGTTGTGGTTTCAGCAGGAAGAAGGCAGCAAAAAGTGGAGGAAGTACCCATCTCCATGGAAATCATCAAGCCAACATTGATTGACAACAAAGGAATTACCGATCTCGAACAAGCAGTTGATCAAAGTCCTGGAGTTTATACCATGGATGGTCAGGTAAGTATTCGCGGTGGTTCTGGTTTTGCTTATGGTGCAGGAAGCCGCGTACTTTTGCTTTGGAACGGAATGCCTTTGCTCTCTGGTTATGCTGGTGATACGCAATGGAATGCTATTCCAATAGAACAGGCGGCGCAAATCGAAATCATGAAAGGTGCTTCTTCTGTCTTGTACGGAAGTGGGGCGTTGAACGGTGTAATTGCACTCACCGAAAAGGAACCTAACTTCAAGCCAGAAACGAAAATAAAAGTACAGTACGGTATCTACGACAATCCAAAACGAGAATCGCTTAAATGGTGGACGACCAATCCGATGAATCAACAAATTGAAGCTTACCACGGCAGAATGTACAAATATGCGGGTTTCACTATTTCAACCGCTGCTTTCCGCAATGATGGTTACCGCCAAGGAGAAACAGAAAGTCGTGCGCGTGTGAGTGGAACTGTGTATTTCCGATTTAAAAAAACCAACCGATTAAAAGCTGGTATCGGGTACAATTACCAATTTCAAAAAACAGGAAATTTCCTGATCTGGCAAAGCGATACTTTTGGGTATACTCCACTTGGTTCGGCCGATACGAGTAATCCTGCATCCACGCTTACCTACAACCGTGGACAGCGTTTATTCATTGATCCGTACATCCGTTTTACAGATAAGAAAAATAACAAACACTCGTTAAAAACACGTGTGTACTTTGCTGAAAACGAAAACCTAACAAATAGCAGTCAAAGTAATGGTGCAGTAGTTTATTATGCAGATTATCAATTCCAGCGGCAATACAAAAATGGTATTACACTTACCTCCGGTACTTCCAATATTTACAATAGAGTAACGTCAGAACTTTTCGGGAATCACGTTTCCAATAATGCTTCGTTGTATGGACAATACGAACACAATATCCGAAAGTTAGATGTGAGCCTTGGCCTTCGTTTCGAGCATTTTATGATGGATGGAAGAACCGGTGATTCTGACTTCTATTTTGGAAACGATACAAACAACTTGTCAAAATCACCCGTTTATCCTGTTTTGCGGGCGGGAATGCATTATGAGCTCTTCAAATTCACGCACATTCGTGCATCAATTGGTCAAGGTATTCGTTACCCATCAGTAGCGGAGCGATTCACGCAAACAAGTGTTGGAGCCTTAAATATTTTTCCGAATCCTGATTTACGCCCTGAAAAAGGTTGGGCCGCTGAAATTGGAATCAAACAAGGTGTGAAAATGGGAGATTGGAAAGGACTAATCGATGTCGCTGGTTTTATCAATGAATACAGCAACATGATGGAATTTGCCTTTGGAATTTTCAATCCGGATTCTGTTCAGCTCACCCCCGATAACATTTATCAATGGGTCGGATTCAAGGCTCAAAATGCGGAACGTGCCCGCATTACCGGAGTCGAGTTTTCATTCAACAGTACGGGTAAAATTGGCGAAGTTGAAGTGGTTTCATTATTGGGCTATACGTACATGAATCCTATTTCATTGAATACTGATTCGCTGTACTTGCTGTCCTTCTCAAATAAAGAAACCAATATGCTGAAGTACCGATTTAACCACTTAGCAAAAGCAGATGTAGAAGTCAATTACAAAGGATTCAGCGTCGGTGCATCTATGCGCTATAATTCGTTCATGAAAAATATTGATTACGTTTTTGAAGCACCGATTGCAGGTTCCACATATATTTTACCGGGATTGGCTCAATACCGACAAGAGTATAACCGTGGGAACCTCGTTTTCGACGCACGTTTAGGCTACAGAATCAATGATAATTACCGGGTTGGTATAATCGCGAATAATATCTTGAATGAGGAATACACTTCTCGTCCTGGTGACATCCAACCTCCTCGTAACTTTTTGGTACAAGTACAAATGAAATTCTAAATGAAAGTTATCGGTGTCATTCCAGCGCGTTTTGCTTCTAGTCGTTTTCCGGGGAAACCCTTAATAGACTTGAAGGGGAAGCCCATGATTCAACGCGTATATGAAGGTGCTTCAAAAGCAACTGGAATTGACGAAGTAATTGTGGCAACTGATGATGAACGCATTGTTGATGCAGTATTAAAATTTGGTGGCAAAGTCCAACTTACTTCACCTCATCATCCAAGTGGAACAGATCGCTGTGCAGAGGTATTGAAACACCATTCTGGAGCCGATGTCGTCATAAACATCCAAGGTGACGAACCACTCGTAGATCCCAAGCAGTTGGAAACATTAGTCCATTCATTTTCAGATTCAACCGTTGAAATCGCGACACTTGGAAATCGAAAGGTAACGCTTGATGATTTGAACAATCCCAACCGAATAAAAGTAGTCCTTGATCACCTGGGAAATGCGCTTTATTTCAGCCGAAGCGCCATTCCAAATCACCACCACTCTTCTGGAAACCCACTAGATAACTATCCCTACCTTCGGCATATAGGTCTTTATGGATATCGTGCAGATGTGTTGACAAAATTAACAACACTTCAACCAACGGAACTCGAAAAAACAGAATCCCTGGAACAACTTCGTTGGCTCTATTATGGTTATCGGATTCGAGTAATCGAAACAACGATTGAAACACCAAATATTGATGTGCCCGAAGATGTTGAGAAAGTATTGGCACTTCTCTAATCTGTCAAGTCACTTGACTTCCTCAAAAAATTCGTTATTTTTGACTAATGGTTGTAATTGAGCACATTATCGGTGAATTGTTGTTGCGTCACAATTGCGTGATCGTTCCTTCGTTCGGAGGTTTCGTGGCAAAACGTGCATCAGCAACAATAGATTACACTACCGGTGTAATGCAACCTCCCAAAAAATCCATTCTTTTCAATCGTCAACTCATAAATAATGACGGTTTGCTAATAGCAGAGTGTGCTGTTAAAAACGGGTTAAACTACACTGCCGCCGAGCAATCTGTTCAAGAAATGGTCGATGGTTGGAAATCCGCTTTAAACCGTGGAGAACGCGTCTCAATCGATAAAGTTGGATTCCTGTACTTCGATGCGGAGAAAAACTTGTGCTTTGAGCAAGACCGCTTCTTCAACTTGTTGTTAGAATCTTACGGACTTGGAAAAGTTCATTTCTTGACAGCCGAAGATGTTGAACTCGCACAACGAGCTGTAATTGCCACTGAATTGACTACAGAAACGAGCGAGACAAAGGTCGTTCCGATTGTTTTCGATCAGGAATCAACCAGAAAAA
>CANHQC010000274.1 GCA_947462695.1 Flavobacteriales bacterium
CCTGTAATTATCGAAGACAATGCATTTATTGGTTCACGATGCATAGTAGTTGAAGGAGTTCGCGTTGGCAAAGAAGCCGTTTTGGGTGCAAATGTCGTGTTAACGAAGTCAACAAAAATTATTGATGTGAGCGGAGAAGAACCAATCGAATACAACGGATATGTTCCAGAACGAAGTGTGGTAATTCCAGGTTCGTACACAAAATCCTTTCCAGCTGGTGACTTTCACGTGCCTTGCGCATTAATTATAGGCAAACGAAAGGAATCCACTGATTTAAAAACATCCTTAAACGATGCCCTTCGGGAGCATCAAGTGGCTGTTTAAACGGTTCCTTTTTACTGGAACTAGATCACCAGTAGCACAAAGATTATTGGCTGAATGTTCTGATCAATCGATCGAAAATTGTTTCTTTTTTAAAAGATTTTAACAAAATTATCTACTTGTTTTAAACACTTGTTTAATTTCTGTGTTTAATTTTGTACGCCAATTAAAGAAGATCTATGAATAAAGATCAAACGACAGAAGATAAAATAAAAGAGGCAGCGCGCTCAGTCTTTCTTTCGAAAGGATTTTCAGGATGTTCTTCGAGGGAAATTGCGAAAGCAGCAGGAATGAATGTGGCTTTAGTGAATTATTATTTTCGCTCAAAACAGAAGTTGTTTTCGCTGATTTTTGCAGCTGCAATGGAAGATTTTATGCGATCGATGATCGAAGTCTTTCAACAGGATTTACAACTCGAAGAAAAACTTCGTATCTATATTGAAAAAGAGTATGAATTTTTATCTCAACATCCCGAATTAGCCAATTTTATCATCAATGAAATCAAACAGGAACAACATTCCTTTTTCGATCATGCAGAGCAATTCAATCAGGTCAGAGATTCGGGAGTTTTTGCTGAATTTGAGCTGGCTCAAGAACGAGGCGAAGTCCGAAAAATCGATATTCTGACACTCATTTTACTCATTTTATCTAATTGCCACTATCCGTTTATGGCGAAAAACTTTATGAAAGAAATGCTGAGTATGGATGACCATGGTTACCAGGTCTCACTTCAAGAACATAAGAAATTTGTTACCGAAATGCTTATCAACTATTTATTCAAACGCTAATATGAATTTACATTTTCCCATGAAACAGCTTCTTTCGATACTTTTTAGTACGGCTGTTGGTTTCGTATTTAGTCAACAAGCTCTTGACTTACAGACCTGTCTTAAAATGGCCGATTCTGCCAACTTATCTATTCGAAATGCAGCGCTCGATCGATCCATAAATACTGCGCAGCGATCAGTTTATTTGGCCGCAAGGTACCCGCAATTAAATTTCAATGCAGATTATAAATACAATGCGATCATTCAAGGTCAAGTTGTTCCAGGCGAATTTTTTGGTGGTCCGGCCGGAACGTTTTCAACTGTTCAATTTGGAGTTCCTTTCAATTTAAGCAACACGTTACAGCTGTCACAAATTCTATTCAATCCACAAGTAAATTATGGCTTGAATGCGTTGAAAATAAATAATGACGTTGTTGCTATTCAAGAGCGCATGGTTACACAGGAAATCAGGCAGCAGGTGGCAAGTACCTTTTTTAATTTGCAGGCTCTTTCAAAACAATTGGTTTTTGTTCAGTCAAACATGGCAAATATGGATAAACTTATCCGCAACATGGATGCTATGGTAAAGGAAGGACTCACCATTCAAACCGAATCTGACAGGTTAATGATCAACAAACTTTCACTCAAGAATTCAGAATCATCCTTACTAGCCACAAAAAGTCAACTCGAAGAGTACCTGAAAATTTTAACTGGAATGCCAGTTGACCAACCTATACAACTTCAAACAGATGGGTTGGTTGAACAAAGTTTACTGGTCGATCAAACGACAGGTACGTACCCTGAAATTGCCCTAATTGAAACGCAGCAACGCTTGAATCAAGAGGAACGGAAAGGAACGAATATGTCCTACCTACCTAATTTGTCCTTTTATGCCGCGTACAATTACAATTACAACATGAAGCCAGAAGATGACTTTCGTGTTGGAATTGAAGGAGCATTTGTTGGTTTACGACTTGATTGGAACTTATTTGATGGAATGGAAAAAGTCAACAAACAACGCATGAATAAATTCAATGCTGAAAAATTAAGCAATCAACGTTTATTAACAGAACAGCAATTGATCATGCAAACGAAAAATGCCACGCGCAATATATCGGTCCAGACCAGTGCACTTGAAGTAAGTAAAGAGCAACTTAAATTGGCTGAACGCGTGTTCAATCAAACTGAAGCGAAGTTTAAAGAAGGTGTAATCGGATCTACGGATCTGATATTGGCAGAAAATGGATTGCAAGAAGCACAAACGAACGTTGTTTCAACCTACATCAAACTGCGGCAAGCCGAATTAGAATACCTTAAAATTTTAGGAGAAATACGTTAAGATCAATTTTCAAATTTTTACACATGAACAAACGAATAATCACAATTATCATAGTCGGGCTAGTACTTGTCGGGCTGGCTGTTTTTAAATTAATGAGCAACAAAGAAAAGGTTGAGAAGAACATCTACATTCACGATGCTGATGCAGCTGTTTTGGTAGAGACATCTTCGCCTTCAAGTCATACATTCGAGCGTTCGCTTAATTTTTTAGGCACATTTGAACCAATCCGTCAAAATACCATTGGATCTGATGCTTCAGGAAAAATTATTCAGCTAACTGTTGAAGAGGGAGACCGAGTTGGAAAAGGACAAGTACTTGCGAAAGTAGACGATGAACTGCTGAAGTTGCAACTTGAAAATGCAGAAGTCAATATAGAAAGTCAAGAAAAAGACGACGCTCGATATGCCAATTTAGCAAAAGAAAATGCCGTGTCGGGTGTCCAATTGGAAAAGACAAAATATGGATTACGCTCAGCAGAAATACAGCGTAAACAACTTCAAAAACAGTTAAGAAGCACATCGATCACTGCGCCATTCTCAGGAGTAATTACAAAAAAAATGATTGACTTGGGATCAGTTATTGGACCAGGATCACCGTTGGTTGAAATCACGGATATTTCTTCCCTAAAACTAACTGTGAATGTACCAGAAAGGGATGTGTTAAAGTTCAAGCTCAATCAATCTGTAGAAGTAAGAGCTGATCTATATGGAGATCGTTCGTTCAATGGAAAAGTAACGAACATTAGTGTTCAAGCAGATAAAGCACATAATTTCAAGATTCAAATCACGGTTGCCAATGCGAAACAAGAACTCATGGCGGGTATGTATGGGTCTGTAAGTTTAATCAGCAGTCAGCAAAAAACAGCATTAGCCATTCCTCGGAAAGCACTTGTTGGATCGTCAAAACAACCTCAGGTTTACATCGTTCGAAATGGAAAAGCCTTGTTAACCTCATTTAATGCAGGTACATCCGATGGCGATTTCATGGAAGTAATTGGAGGGATTAAAGCATCTGATAAAATCGTAACAAAAGGTCAGGTGAATTTGCAACACAATGCGAACGTAAAAACAGTTAAATAACACGTTTTATGACACTTACAGAATTATCCATTAAGCGCCCG